>NZ_RYDP01000008.1:0-145220 GCF_003970395.1 Flavobacterium sp. GSP27
ATTTGAACCCCAGTCTGAAAAGACTGGGGTTCTTTTGTTTATAGATACCACGTGTTCGCCCTGCGGGCTCGGTTCGTCACCTTTCTTTGAAAACCCCCTATTCCTATCGGAATAGGGGGTTTTGTTTTAAAAAATTATGTTTTTTTACTTAAATTTGGACAAAGTTTTAAACTAATTTTATTAGTACATGACAAAAACATATATTATTGAAATTCAACAAAATAACTGTTACTAAAAACAGCTCTTATAGAAGAATGCAAAGATTCATGAAGGAATTTTATTTTCGCATGAAAATAGTTTCTTCATTGATATTCATTTTATTATCAGCTAAATCCGATTTGGTATTGGTGCTAGATAGAACCAATTGGAAGTTCGGAACTAAAAACAGTAACATTCTGATGTTGGGAGTAAGTTATAAAAACGTAGCATTTCCATTGATGTTCAAAATGTTGGACAAACGAAGGAATTCAGATACACTAGGGAGGATTGATTTATAGAATGGTTTATGTAGATGCTACAGTATTACCGGAACCTCCAGAAGAATTGTATATCAAGTAGGGGCATTAAATTTGAATCCATTAACTCCTACAAGCATTGGATTATTAGATAATTTCAAGGTTAATGATCAAAAAATGTTTGCTGTAGCTAACGCAATTGATGCAGAAGCTTTTGGGATAACCTTAGAACCTAAGGAAGGAAGTTGAACCCTTACAATGGAACAATTATATACGTTAGGAAAAGTGTAAATAGTACTTCTTCTTAATTACTAACAAAAAAGGTTCAACCGTAAAGCGAGGGCACTGAAAAAGTCTTTTTAAGAATTAATTGTTAATAAAAAGGAGTAGAAAACTATAGTTTTTTGCTCCTTTTTTCGTATTTTTAATGGTAACCAAAAGGCTTTTAGATGTTAGTTCAACAACAAAAAATTCAATTCAGTCCGTACTCTTCGTTATATGATTTAATCGTTCCCAAGGACAATATGCTAAGAAAAATCAATGAGTTGATAGATTTTTCATTTATCTATGATGAGTTGCTAAATAAATACTGTACAAATAATGGTCGCACAGCAGAAAGTCCTGTGCGTATGTTCAAGTATTTACTTCTGAAAACAATTTATACCGTTTCAGATGTTGATGTAGTGGAGCGTTCCCGTTTTGATATGTCCTTTAAGTATTTTTTGGAAATGGCACCAGAAGAAGATGTTATCAATTCTAGTACGTTAACAAAATATAGAAAACTACGTTTGAAGGACACCGACTTATTAAATCTATTGATTAGTAAAACGGTGACTATAGCCCTTGAAAAGGGCATTATCCGTCCTAAGTCTATTATAGTTGATGCCACACATACTTTATCGAGATCAAATCCATTTTCGGCAATTGCAGTATTGCGTGAGCGTTCAAAACTACTGCGAAAAACGGTTTATTTATTTGATGACCAATGGAAAGAACGTATGTCAGAGAAGAACAATACCAATGAATTAGAAAAGGAATTGGCCTATTGTAAAGAGTTGGAGAGACGGCTAGAAAAAGAACAATCTTTAAGTTCTATACTTGCGGTGAAAGAAAAATTAAACTTGCTTAAAGAAACGATAGAAGACACTCAGGAAAATTTTACGTTATCAAAAGATCCAGATGCTAAAATGGGGCATAAATCCGCTGATAGTTTCTTCTTCGGCTATAAGACTCATTTAGCGATGACCAAAGAGCGCATCATTACAGCAGCTGTAGTCACATCAGGCGAAAAAGGAGATGGCCCGGAGTTACCTAAACTTTTAGAAATTAGTCAGGAAAACGGAATCGATGTTGATATAATTATTGGCGATGGAGCCTATACAGGAAAAAAAAATCTCAAACTCACAAGTGGGCAAAATATTAAAGTGGTAGCAAGACTAAATGTTACAATAGCACAAGGGGCTAGAAAAGACGAAGATAAATTTGATTACAATAAAGATGCCGATAGATTTGTTTGTCCTGCTGGTCACATGGCTATACGAAAGGCTTGCCAAGGCAAAAAAAATGTTGGAACCAATCAAATACAAACCTACTATTTTGATGTGGAAAAATGTAAGACCTGCTCTTTAAAAGAGGGTTGTTATAAAGAAGGAGCCAAGACAAAAACATATTCGGTGTCGATAAAATCGGACTTACACCAAGAACAAATCAGCTTTCAAGAAACTGACTATTACAAAGAAAAAGCAAAACACCGATATAAAATAGAAGCGAAAAATAGTGAGTTGAAAAATGTACATGGTTATGATAGAGCAATATCATATGGCATTACCAATATGCAAATGCAAGGTGCAATAGCAATATTCACAGTCAACTTAAAAAGAATACTCAAATTAATGTAGGAAAATCAAAGCTACATGCGCAGTACACTCAATGAGCCTATAAAAGTCAAAAATCGACTCATATAACCTATAATAAAAAACAGTTGTAAAAATTAAAACGCTCATAAAGGATCTTTAAAATCCTGTTATAAGCGTTTTTTTATTGTCTAAAAAAGGATGCTAATCAAAATAAGTGAAGTTTTTCAGTGCCCTCCGTAAAGCTGAACCTTTTTTATATAAAAATCTAAATAACAATAACTATAAAAATTATCGCTAATTTGCATCATTGGCTCAAGGTCATTTTTAAATTTTACGTGAAATATCACTTCGCAAAATCTACTCTTATTAAAATATTACCACAACCATCCTTTGTTACAAAAAGCAAAAACTTTGTCTATGCTATCCATCGAGGTGTTCTTTCTTTAGCCCTGAATATACTCCTTACCAATTTCAATGCATCCCTTTTTACCCCCCCCCCCCTTGGATAATTACAAACATTCATTTATTTTTTTGAAAAAATCTTTATCCAAGGGTATAAATCATAATAAGTGCTATTTTTTAAATTAGACCGCTTATGCGGTAATGAAAAAATGGTTAATCCCGATAGCTATCGGGAGTTAAAAAGCCCTAACTCCACGTACGGAAACCGCGGTGGTCTTAAGATCGATTATGACGTAACCAAGTAAGAAACTGAAGTTATACGCCATAGAGTTTGTATTTTCGGTACTGCTCCAATAGTTAGCTGATATTGAAAGCAGTGTGTTGTTACCTGCTCGCAAAGCCTTTTGTGCACTATAACGATTGGAATACAATAATATTAATTCATCAATACTTGGCAAATACCACTCAGGGCCTAATCCGTTAATATAAGTTTTCGTTGGGCTTCCTGTCATTAAATTGGTGTTAAATGCACCATCTTCGGTACGGTTGGCACCTGTAAGTGTGGGTGCTGTTTGCCATGCATATGTGCTTTCGGTAAGCGCAACGATAAGCCCGTGTTCTAAACCATCGCTACCTTTGTAGAGATAATAAATTATGCCACCATTAAAGAGTTCGCCAAGGTAATGTGTAAAACCACCTGATGCTGCTGCCCAAGTAGCCACACCACTTCCATTTGTTGTAAGTACTTGCCCGTTGGTGCCATTTATAGCAGGATAAGTAATACCACCAGCGGTTAAACCTCCAGTTAATGTCCAGTTCGTACCATTATTTTGTGCTTTAATGGCTCCTGTACCGTTGGCTAAAATGATGTTGTTGGTAAGCGTTGTGGCTAAACCTGTTACATTAGCCCCTAGTATGGTGTTGCCAGATCCTGTACCGGAACCTGCACTTACACCTGTATTGTAACCGATAGCAGTATTGTTGTTGCCTGTTGTGTTTTCGTACATCGCATCCTTACCTATAGCAGTGTTGCCGCGACCTGAGGTGTAGTAAAGGGCATTAGAACCAATACCAGTATTGTTACTGCCGATTGCGTTAATGTGAAGAGCATTAACACCGATAGCAGTATTTTCGCTACCTGTGGTGTTGTTTCTAAGGGCTAGAGCGCCATTGGCGGTGTTAACGCTACCTGTGGTATTGACCTTTAATGCCTCATAGCCTACCGCTGTACTATAGAATGAATTGCCTGTACCACGCCCTACAGTAATTTCATTGAATTTCGCATCAGTGCTAAAAGTTTTTACGCCCGCAACAGTTTGCGCAGTTGTTAAATCTACAAAAGAACCTCCAGCAGAAGTTGCTGCATTTACAAATGCGGTTGTGGCTAAGGCGGTCGTATTATTTCCAACCGCTTGAGTTACGCCAATAGTTCCGGTTGGCAATATAGGTGCGCCGGTAAAAGTTGGAGAAGCTATATTAGCTTTTAAGGCTAATGCGGTATTTGTAGCGGCGATTGTTGTTAAGCCGCTCAAATCTTGATCCCCTGAGTTAGTGCCCGATTGATTGCCAAGTTTTGTGATTTCTGTTGCGTTGATAAGTCTTTCTCCTGTTACTTTATCTACTTTGGATCCTAATGCAGTTGCGGTTAATGTTGAAACAGGTTTATTAACATCGCTGGTATTATCTACATTACCTAAGCCCACCATTGTTGAGGTAATTCCTGCTACCGTTCCGGTAAAAGTGGGAGAAGCTAATGGTGCTTTCAGGTCTACCGCACTTTGATCTGATTTAGCTGCCAGCGCAGCTAGACTCGCCTTTAAGTCTAATGCGGTTTGTATGGCAGTTGATATCGGCTTTGCTGCATCGCTTGTATTATTTACATTGCCTAAACCGACCATCGTTGCTGTTACTCCAGATACAGTTCCGGTAAAAGTAGGAGAAGCTAATGGTGCTTTCAGGTCTACCGCACTTTGATCCGCTTTAACTGCCAGCGCAACTAAACTCGCTTTTGCATCTAATGCGGTTTGTATGGCAGAGGAAACAGGTTTATCTGCATCTGCTGTGTTATTTACATTGCCTAAACCTATATCGGTTTTATTTAGTGTTATTGCTCCGTTTACCTGTGTAACTCCGTTAACTGAAGTGGTTAAACCAGCTACTCCTGCTGCGCCAGTATCCCCTTGAATTCCTTGGGGTCCTGTTGTAGGTACTTGACTATCTACATAAGTCTTAACCGATTTTACCGTTGGATATTTAGTATCTGATGCAGCATCAGTTGCAATACTAGTGCTTTTGTTTGTTACATTTTCTTTTAAACTGAATACTAATTGAGCAGCGGCACTTATTGGTTTATTCAAATCGCTCGTATTATCCATATTCTCCATTCCGAAGTTTGTTTTTAAACCACTCATCGTAATCGCTCCGGTACCTCCATTTTCAATAGCCACCATACCAGTAACATTTTCTGCATTTTTAGTAAAAAACGCAAAAGGAACCGAATTAAAGTGCTGATTGCTTATTTCAGTAAAAGAGTTGCAACTGCCATTTGTGTTAATAGCCACTATCAATTTTTTACTGATAGAATTCCATACGATTTCCTGAAAAGAGGAAGCATACCCGCCTGTTTGTGATCCTGATCCAATGATCAGATTGACCATTCCAAATTTATCTGTTTTAGTTTGAATCACTTCCTGATATTCTACATTAGAATATTCGTCAACAAATTCAAACTTCATGCAAATGTCTTTACTTACTAAAAAAGCATTTGAATTATTTACTCCTGGTATTTTTTCTCCTTTTGGATTCAAAATTACGGCCTGATAGGTTATCCCATTAGTTTGCGCAAAATTTTTGGCGCCAATAAAAAGGAAAATAAGTAGAATTATTTTTTTCATAATTTAATTTATTTAATTGGGAAATTAACACCTAATTGTAGTTGATGGGTCATGAATGATATTTTTTCAGTTGTCGAATTGGATATGTTTAAAGTTTGACCATAATTATAGCCAATACTTAAAAAACCCAGGGAAGGAACACGATACTTGACTTGAAAACCGATGGATGATTCCACTACTAGTCCCGTAAATTCCTTTTGGTGCACTAAATCATAATAAGCGCCATCTATTTTTTGTTTTCCATAAATGATGGTTTCGCCTAAAATACCCACTTGCAGTAAAAAATTTAATTTATGAAAATCGTCCATAGGGAACAAAGAAAATCCTAATCCTGTTTTAACGCCCAGGTATTTAGTTTCCCAACTATAGGAATTTGCAACATTCCCGCCTAGGGCATTATATTCATTAAGAGAAAGTCCATATGAATAAAGTATATGCTTATTTAGTATCGGTTTATTAAACCCAATTTCATAAAAATTACCCGTTCCGCTTTGAAGATCTGGATCTGATTGCCCAAAGCCATTCTTATAATCATACTTTGTAAAATTCTTTCCTGTATTTAAAAAAATTTCTTGTGAAAATAATTGACAGGAAGTAATTAAAATAACAAATAGTAGGTAATTTTTCATCATCGTTTTATAATTTTAGTATAATAATTGAGGTTGGTGGAATTTAGTCGTACTAGGTATTCTGAACTTGGCAACTGTGCCAAATTAATAGTCAAAATTGTGTTGACGGATACTTTTTTTTGTTCAAATATCAAACGTCCCAAAATATCAAAAATAGAAATGGTAATTAGATCAGTAATCGATTCTGAGAATTGAAAATTGACAGTTTCAGTAAATGGATTGGGATAGGTTATGGTTTTAATACCTTCAATCACATCTATTTTATTGGAAGTAATATATTTCCCCCAAAGGCTTTGCTGAAATCCTTGCATTACGGTATAATCTTTATTCGTGGAAGTTCCTGTCATACTTTGCTGACCAATAGTTTGTACTACTATCAAACCATTATATGTTTTTGTTGATATCCCTTGAGAAGAAAGCATTTCATGGTGTAGTACCTGTGCATAAAAAGCTGTACTGAAAAGTAAAAGTAAATATTTCATATAAACGGATTTTGATGTAATGATAAGACAAAAAAAAAGCTATCAAACATCATAAATCCGACGAACTACACAAATTAATCAAAATAGTAAGAGTTTTTGAGTTTTTAGTAAATAATAAATTCAAAAAATGATACAATAAAAAGTAATTCTGAAATCAAAAAAGAATTGTTTCAATGTTAATTTAAAAACATATTACTTGTTTTTGAATTTTTTTGCTACCGAAAAATTGAATTAATAATATATATTTGTCTTTGTGTCGCAGCGTCTATTTCAGTAAAAACAAATTTTTAGTTTTATTTAAAATATATAAATTTTGATTATAAATTTACTTTTCATTATCACTGGTTTTTTAGGCTTTTTAACCTTAATAATAATCCTAGCAAGCTTTAGAAGAAATAAAACGATCAATTTTTATTTAATATTGATTTTTACTCTAATTTCTATTCGTTTTCTATTAAGCGGATTTTTCTCTTTTGGTTATTTAGTTTATTTAAAAGAACATTATATTAATTACTGTAAATTTTTAATACTAATCATTCCTAGTTTATATTTGTATTTTAAAAATTTAATTGCCGATCAGAAGCTATTTATGAAGGCTGATCTTGTCCATTATATTTTCCCTCTTGCATTTTTGGCGATAAATTTATCTGTCGTAAGTACAAATTATTTCTTGCCACCCTCTTTTTATTTTTCCTTCTTTTTAGTCTTAATATTGTACACCATAACATACTTTTTTTTGGCTTACCAGATATTAAACAAGAATGTTTGGGCAAAAAAAAATGGAGAAAGTAATAGTAAACATAGTATATTGATTAAAAAATGGAACCTTTTTTTGTTCATCATAGTATTAATTATTTCGCTTAAACTTTTTGCGACGCTCTTTTTAGTTAACGATTATCGCAGTGGTTTTGTTGCAGCCGATCGTTTTCAGTGGATAGGTGCAATAATTTGGATAATAACTTTTTTTAGAGTATTAATATCTCCAGAATTACTTTATGGCTACCCAATTTTTGATATCATGAAGGAAACAAAAAAGGTCAATCTGTTATTGGATACAGATTGGATTGTTGAATTTAACAAAGAGCAAAAAAAAGATCAAGATAGTAAATTACAAGAAAAAATTGATAAATATATTATACGGTATATTAATGAAATTGAGGAAATTTCTAGAAAATTTGAATTGTTTCAAGATTCAAAATTTTCAATAGTTGACTTAGCAATAAAATTAAATATTCCCAATAGCCATTTAAATTATCTTTTTAAGTATCATTCTAAAATCTCGTTTTTAGATTATAAAAAGAAAATCCGAATTTATCGTTCAATTCTATTGATTGAATCGAATTATTTAAAAACAAATACAATGGATTCACTAGCAAAAGAAGTGGGATTTGCCTCATATAATCCCTTTTTTACCAGTTTTAAAAATGTTACTGGAATTTCTCCACAAAAATATATTATCAAAAAAAATGATTTTTAAAAAACAAAAAAGCTTCCAATTTTATAGATTGGGAGCTTTTTTTTATTAAATTAAATCCTATTTCTAGTCCTTATTTTTACTATAGTATTTTCTATATTTTGAATCCTATTTATTTCGATTACAACAAAAGTAATATAACAAAAAAAGGCGCGACAGAACTTGATAAATTGGTTTATGTGATGGCTCAAAATGATCAATTAAAAATTAATGTAAAGGCACATACGGATTCCAGAGGAACAGAGGAATTTAACTTGGATCTTTCTGAGAGAAGAGCAAATGCTGCGGTAGCTTACATTGTTTCAAAAGGAATTAGTGTTGATAAAATAACAGGAGAAGGGTTTGGCGAATCAGAATTTAAAGTGGATTGTCAAGAGAATTGTACCGATGAGGAGCATGCCTTAAACAGACGTTCGGAGTTTATGATCGTTAAATAATAGACTAGAATTTTAAGTAAACAAAAACAGGATACCGTAAAGCATCCTGTTTTTATTTACTATTAGATTGTCTGTTTAATTATCCATGAATCGTTTCCTGTTTTCCGTAATTAGTGATAATTGATCCTTCAAATTCTATCCATGCTGCCCATCTTTTGTCAACATCTACATTATCAGCATATTTCCGTGCAAATCTCAAAAATGTGGTGTAATGTCCCGCTTCACTAATCATTAAATCTCTGTAAAAAGTAGCCAGTTCAACATCTTTTATGTTTTCTGATAAAACTTTAAATCGTTCACAGCTTCTTGCTTCAATCATTGCTGAAAATAATAATCGGTCACACAATGCATCTTTTCGGCTGCCATCTTTTTTCATGAATTTGAAAAGTTCATTTACATAATGGTCTTTTCTTTCTCTGCCTAAAGTCAATCCTTTGCTTTTTATTAAGTCATGTACCATTTGCAGATGTTCTAACTCTTCTCTTGCAATTATTAACATTTCGGTTACTAGTTCTTCTATTTCCGAGTTGTAGGTAACAATACTGATGGCATTTGAAGCAGCCTTTTGCTCGCACCACGCATGATCCGTTAGAATTTCTTCTATATTTGATTCAACTATATTTACCCAACGCGGGTCTGTGGCTAATTTTAATCCTAACATACTGATGAAATTTATTTGTGCAAAATTAGTGTTTTATAATCTATTTTTGATTCAAATGACCAGATTGAACTCAAAATAGCATTATTTTGCAATTGAAATTTTATAATACTATGAATCAAGTTCAAAAGCTTTTAATTATTGGTTTTGTTTGGCCGGAACCCAATTCGTCTGCAGCGGGAGGAAGGATGATGGAATTGATTTCACTCTTTAAAGCGCAAGGTTTTAGCATTACGTTTGCCAGTCCTGCACAAAACAGTGATTACATGGTTGATTTACAAGAGTACGAAGTGGAGAAAATAGCAATAGAACTTAATAATTCCAGTTTTGATGTTTTTATAAAAGAACTGAATCCTGGTGTGGTTTTGTTTGATCGTTTTATGATGGAAGAGCAATTTGGTTGGCGTGTTGCCGAAAATTGTCCGGATGCGTTACGGTTGCTAGACACCGAAGATTTACATTGTCTGAGATTGGCTCGTCAGAAAGCATTCAAAGAAAATCGTTCCTTTAAGACTACTGATTTATTTGTTGAAGAGGTAGCCAAACGCGAAATAGCCAGTATTTTACGTTGTGATTTGTCTTTGATGATTTCTGAATTTGAAGTGGAACTTTTGGAATCTACATTTAAAATTGAGAAAGCCTTATTGTATTATTTGCCTTTTTTATTGGAACCAATTGTTGTTGCCGAAATAGACAAGCTACCTTTCTTTGAAGAACGAAAAGACTTTGTTTTTATCGGGAATTTTCTTCATGAGCCCAATTGGAATGCGGTTCAGTATTTAAAAGAAACGATTTGGCCCTTAATTAAGATGCGTTTGCCGGAAACAGTTTTGAATATTTATGGTGCTTATCCTTCTCAAAAAGTACTGCAATTGCATAATAAGAAAGAAGGCTTCTTAATCATGGGACGTACCATTGATGCGCAAGAAGTTGTGAAGGAAGCACGAGTGGTTTTGGCTCCTTTGCGTTTTGGGGCGGGTATTAAAGGGAAATTATTAGAAGCCATGCAATGCGGAACGCCAAGCGTAACAACTACTATTGGTTCAGAATCCATGCATGGTGATTTGTCTTGGAACGGTAACGTCACGGATGATGTTGTTGATTTTGCGGATGTGGCAGTACAATTATATCAAGACAAAACAATTTGGCTTCAAGCCCAACAAAATGGACTGAAAATTATTAATCAGCGCTATGTAAAATATTTGTTCGAAAATAACTTTAGAATTAAAATAGAATTTTTATGTGCTAATTTGAAGGAACATCGACTGCATAATTTTATGGGAGCCATGTTACAACACCATACTTTAAAAAGCACAAAATATATGTCGCGCTGGATTGAAGAGAAGAATAAATAAAAAATCCCGTCAAGTTTTTGAAACAAGACGGGATTTGTATTTTAAAAACGGAGTTATTACGCAAGCATCGTAATTGGGTTTTCTATAAATTGTTTCAATGTTTGTAAAAATTGAGCTCCAGTTGCGCCATCAATTGTTCTGTGGTCGCAAGCTAAAGATAACATCATTGTGTTTCCTACCACAATCTGACCATTTTTTACTACTGGTTTTTCTACAATAGCTCCTACGGATAGAATAGCAGAATTGGGTTGGTTAATGATTGAGTTGAACTCAGTAATACCAAACATTCCAAGATTAGAAACGGTAAAAGTACTTCCTTCCATTTCTGTAGGTAATAATTTTTTGTTTTTAGCTCTTCCTGCAAGATCTCTTACGCTTCCGCCAATTTGAGATAAACTCATAGCATCTGTAAAACGCAATACAGGAACTACTAATCCGTCTTCAACCGCTACAGCAACTCCTATATTCACGTGATGGTTGATAAGAATTGAATCTTCTCTCCATTGTGAATTCACTTTTGGGTGTTTTTTTAAAGCCATTGCACACGCTTTTATCACCATATCGTTAAACGATACTTTTGTGTCCGGAACACTGTTAATGATTACTCTTGATTGCATTGCTTCATCCATTGCTACCTCTATCACTAAGTTGTAATGTGGCGCGGTGAATAAAGATTCTGCTAAACGTTTCGCAATGATTTTTCGCATTTGCGAATTTTTGATTTCTTCTGTAAAAATTTCTCCTGCTGGAACAAATACTTTAGGCGCAGCTGCAGTTTCTGTTTTGGCTGGTGCAGCCGCTACATTTGTCTGGGCTGGAGCGGCAGTTTGTGGCGTGAAGTTTTCAATATCGCTTTTTACAATACGTCCGTTTTCACCAGAACCTTTTACTTGTGTCAATTGAATTCCTTTATCACTTGCAATTTTCTTTGCTAATGGGGATGCTAAAATTCGTTGCCCGTCAGTTGATGCTTCTTGAGCAAGTGGTTCTTGAGTCACTGGCTCTGAAGTTTTTTCTGTCGAAGCAACTTCTTTTTCTATCTCTTTTTCAGCTACGGGCGCTGCTTGTGGTGCTCCGCCAGTTTTATGATTTTCTGCAATTCCGGAAATATCCGTTCCTGCTGGTCCAATGATTGCTAAAAGGCTGTCTACTGGCGCTGAATTTCCTTCTTCAATTCCAATATACAATAAAGATCCTTCGTTGAAGGATTCGAATTCCATTGTTGCTTTGTCTGTCTCGATTTCAGCAAGAATGTCTCCTTCGGCAACTGTATCGCCTACTTTTTTTAACCAAGTCGCAACAGTTCCTTCGGTCATGGTGTCACTTAAACGAGGCATAGTAATAACTATAACTCCCTCTGGTAAAGCAGTGGTAGTAGGTTTTGTTTCTTCTTTTATAGCATCGGGAGTTGCTTCTGTAGTAGCTTTTGCTTCTTCTTTAACTGGAGCCACATCAGCTGTTTTTCCAGCGATTAAGTCAGAAACATCTTCGCCTTCATCTCCAATAATTGCTAACAAAGAATCTACAGCTGCGGTTTCTCCTTCCGGAATACCTATATATAAAAGAGTTCCTTCATTGAAGGATTCGAATTCCATTGTTGCTTTGTCTGTTTCAATTTCGGCAAGGATATCGCCTTCGCTGATTTTGTCCCCTACTTTTTTTAGCCAAGTCGCTACCGTTCCTTCCGTCATCGTATCGCTCAAACGAGGCATTGTAATTATTGTTGCCATAATTGATTTATAGTTTATGAGGTAAAAATGGATAGTTCTCTTGTTCGTATACTACATCGTAAAGTTGTTGAATAGGTGGGTATTCAGATTCTTCAGCAAATTTCACACATTCTTCAACTAAACTTTTCACTCTCTTATCGATTGCTCCAATTTCTTCATCGGTAGCATATTCTTTTTCTTTAATTATATCTAAAACCTGTGTAATTGGATCGATTTTTTTGTACTCTTCAACTTCTTCTTTCGAACGATACAATTGCGCGTCTGACATTGAGTGTCCTCTGTAACGGTACGTTTTCATTTCAAGAAAAGTAGGTCCGTCACCACGACGTGCTCTGTCAATTGCTTCTGTCATAGCTTCAGCAACTTTTACAGGATTCATTCCATCTACTGGTCCGCAAGGCATTTCATATCCTAGACCTAGTTTCCAGATATCAGTATGATTCGCTGTTCTTTCTACAGATGTTCCCATGGCATATCCATTGTTTTCAACAATAAATACGACAGGAAGTTTCCATAACATTGCCATGTTGAAGGCTTCGTGTAAGGATCCTTGACGTGCGGCGCCATCACCAAAATAGGTCATAGTAACACCCCCAGTTTCAAAATACTTGTCTGCAAAAGCCAATCCTGCACCTACAGGTATTTGTCCGCCCACAATTCCGTGTCCACCATAAAAACGGTGTTCTTTTGAAAAAATGTGCATAGAACCACCCATTCCTTTTGAAGTTCCGGTAACTTTTCCTAAAAGTTCCGCCATCACACGTCTGGGATCAACTCCCATTCCTATTGGCTGAACGTGATTTCTGTACGCGGTAATCATTTTGTCTTTTGTCAAGTCCATGGCGTGCAATGCACCGGCTAGTACTGCTTCTTGACCGTTGTATAAATGTAGAAAACCTCTAACTTTTTGTTGGATGTATAATGCGGCAAGTTTGTCCTCAAACTTTCGCCAAAGCAGCATGTCTTCATACCACTTTAAATATACTTCTTTTGTAACTTCTTTCATCTGAATTTTTCTTTTGCTAAAGTGTTATTGTATTATCAATGTGTACCTATAACGCAAAATAGTTTCCTCCCACAAATTTGCGCCCCGAAGGGTCGGGATGCAAAAATAAGACATTCCAACTTAGAACTAAAATTTAATAGGTAGTTTTTGGATTTTTTACAAGTATTTTTTGTCAAACATAAAAGGGAGCAGGTTTTTTAGGGATTCGGATTTGTAAATTGTACCAATCTCTCCCATGAAATAGATTTCAATAGGGGTCTCTTGCCGAATTTCATATTCGGCTATGGATTGTCTGCAAGAACCACAAGGCGGTATTGGGGTCGAAGTCGTATTAGTATCTGAAGCAGCTGTGATAGCCATTTTCAAAATTTTAGCCTCTGGATAGACTGCGCCTGCATGAAAAATAGCCACCCGCTCCGCACAAAGCCCGGATGGATAAGCCGCATTTTCTTGGTTTGAACCTAAAACGATCTTGCCGTTATCTAAAAGAAGGGCTGCGCCAACTCTGAATTTTGAATACGGGGCATACGCTTTTTTTCTAATTTCAACAGCTTGTCCCATTAAATTCTGAATGTCATTTGGCAAATCTTCAATGGCATCAAATGCTTTGAATTGTGTAGTAATTATTATTTCTTTCATACTAATTTGAGGAAAAAAAATCCAAACTTCATTCCGAAGCGTTCGGGCTGAAATTTGGATTATTATTGGTGAATTTTATTTATGTTTAATATTCTTCGTATTTATCTCCAAAATTGAAGGTAAGTGAAAAACGAAGGGTGTTTTCTAAAGGGTTTTTTACTTTTGATGCCGAGAATAAATACGAAACATCTACTTTGACAACATTGTATTTAAAACCTGCTCCAAGGGATAAAAATTGTCTAGCCCCTTTCAACGGACTTTCATGAAAATATCCCAAGCGCATGGCAAAGGAATCTTGGTACAAATATTCAGCACCTACCGCATAAGTTACTTCTTTTACCTCTTCTCCAAATCCATCAGGCGCATCACCAAATGATTTAAAAACACCAGATGCCCAGCCTATTGAACGGTAATTGTCATTGTTTTGATTGCGTTCTTCGGGAGCCACTGTGCCATCTCCATTCAAATCTGGATTTTGAGGAGTTGGAACTAATAATTTATTAAATTCAACATTTAAAGCAACCTTATTATAATCGTCTAATATAAAATCAAAACCAGTTCCAATTTTTAAATTAGCGGGTAAAAAATTATTATTAAAATCATCATTGTCATAACTAATCTTTGGACCTAGATTCTGAATATTAAATCCCGCTCTCCATCTCCCGTTAAATTCATTGTACGCCAGTTCTTCGGATTGGTAAAAACCGGCTACATCAACAGCAAATGAACTGGCAGATGTGGCGTCGTTATTTTCGGAAGCAATTTTTAAATTAGAATTTATAAATCGTCCTGCAATCGCCATCGAGAATTTCTCGCTTAGTTTTAAGGAGTAGGAGCCGTCAACAGCAAATTCATTAGGCGATACGGTTGGAAAGGTTTCTGTAGGTTCGCCAGTTCTGCGTAATTCAATATCGCCCCATCCAAAATAACGAATGCTTCCTGCAAAAGCACTTCGGTCATTCAGTTTTTGATAATAGGTCAGTTGTGCTAATGCGATATCATTTACCAGATCAGTAAGGTATGGCGTGTAACTTATTGAAAACCCTTGCGCATCTGTGGCAAATGCATATTTTGCCGGATTCCATTGCTGAGAAAAAGCATCGGCTGATGTGGCAACCCCTATATCTCCCATCCCTGCAGCTCTTGCATCGGCAGCGACTAATAAAAATGGAACTCCAGGGTTTATGACCCTATTATCCTGAGCTTTTGCAAAGGAAACCATAAATAAAAGGGTAAAAATCAGTATTGTTTTTTTCATTATTTCAGAAGGTTTGTTAAACAAATATAGTATTTAATTAAAGGATTACAAGTTTCTCATATTTTTCGGATTTCTTGTTGGTTAGGCTTGATTTTACAGTGAGTTTATAGATATAGACTCCCTTCCCTATTCGGTCTCCAAAATCATCTTTGCCGTCCCAAGTGATTTCTTTGGATAAAAAACCGTCTGTCGTGACGATTTGATTCCTTGTCCAAACTATTTTCCCTGTTATTGTCATTACTTGAACCTGAACGTCTAATGGTTCAAATGGTCTGTTGTGCGTAAACCAAAACTCCGTATAGCTGACAAATGGATTGGGGTAATTTAGCACATGTGTCAATGTTATGGCATCATCACCCACTACAATAAACTGAATTTCTGTGGTTACGGGATTGTTGTACACATCCCAAGCTTTGAATGCGATTGTATGCAACCCGGGAGCTAAATTGCGCAACGGAAACCGAAGCATTCCACTGGTGAAATCATCCAGTTTTGTTTGATAATAGTCATTTAATACAAAGGGATTGCTTACATCTCCATCTAAAATGGCAACAATATCATGGCCTATTCCGCTGGCTGTATTTATGCCGTTTTCATCTTCAAGTAACGCAACAAGAAACGGGGATTCATTTGTTATTCCGCCAGAAACAAAAGTCTCGTCATTCATGTATAACTTCACTGTTGGGCTAATATTGTCTGTTGCGGCATTTTCGTTTATTCCGCCTATTTTTATGGTAGCATCATATCCGGTTTCGTTTTGTAATACTTCATTTTTTTTGGCATAAAAGCTAATTCTTCCGTTTGCCAAAGGGATTCTGATATCTCGGGGTACAACAAAGCTAAATTCAAATTCACCGTTTGTAACCGATGCATTTCCCCGGAATATGGTTTCTCCTAAAACATTAAAATTCATGACTGGACTATTTCCGTCATTATTATAGGTTGCTCTTGAAATGGTTTTGTCAAAAATAGTAGTGGAAACTTCACCATTATAGTTGGTCAAAGGATTGTTGTTCTCATCCGTAACTTCGCCGGTCAACTTGATTTTAGAGAGTGATTTGAAGTCCTCAATACTTTGGGTAACGGCTATGTCATTCACTTTTGTTAATCTAATTTTTGGTCTGGGGACAGCGAGCATTAATGCAGGGTCGCCAATGTAAAAGACGACATTGGTCGCTGAATTGGGATTGCTGTTTTTCGAAATTCTCAGTGCTTCTGCAATAGATAAATATTGGTTTGAGCCGTATGATAATAAATTTTTAGTAAAAACATCATTAAAGTTTTCGGCACTAAACTGACCAATGGAACGAATCGTTGTAATCATGGCTATTGCCCCGCCTTTTGGGTTCCAGTACGTATATTCCCCAGCTGTAGGTCTAAAGGGATTGTCAAAGCGGGAAAATTCACAGGTAATAGTGATGAATAATGGATATTTGAATTGATTGCTTAAATTTTGTCCGTCTGATTTTTCCCAAATCCGCTCGCTTGATAAACCGTCTTCGCCACCATGACCTAAATAATTAAATACTAAAGCGCCTTTTTCGAAAGCATTAAAGAAATCGGCTCGTGCTTTAGGGTATCTGGATCCTCCTGCAGCGGCTTCCTGAATGTAGGAATCCAAGAGGATTTTATTGACATTCAAAAAAGGTTTTTCGGTAGCAATGGTATTTGCAAGCGTATTTTGTCTTTTTTGCAAAGTGGCATCGGAGGCAATATCTGAATCATCAGAAATTAAAACAAAATTATTTCTCCAGCTTCCGTAAGATTTTATGTCGTGATATTCAATTACTTTATTCACCATTTCATCCGCCTGTTTGGAGTCGTTCACCAGCATTCGGCCTACTGCAATATCGATTCCCCCAAAATAGGAAATAACATTTCCTTCTGAAGGATCCATTAGTCCAAAAAAATCATCAGAGGCAAAAGAGGATTCTCCCGATGTATTGCTATTTAAAGAGTGATAAATAGGGACAACATTGGTATTGTTGATGATTCTGTTTTTGAAATCGTAGGAAGCATCGCCAAAAAGGTTAATGAATTGTATTCTTTTTTGTGGTGTTGAAGCATTTTTATAGATGTATTTAATGCAGTTTCTTATAGCAGCGACATCCTGTTTGCCCGAAGAAAATTCTTGATATATCGATTCTAAAGGGATTACTTTTACATTCAAATTAGAATAATTGCGGTGAAAACCGGCTAGTTTTTCAGCTTGAGAAACTAAAAATGAAGGCGAAATAATTACATAATCGATATCTTGAAATTGACCCAGACTATTTTTGAATAAGGTTCCTTTTAGGTTTTGATTCTGGACCGTTGATCTGCTTTCTTTTAAAGGAGTATAATAATCCAAGGCCTCTACTGCAATGTACTTTCTGAGTTCTCCCAAACCTGCTTTGAAATTGACTGTATTTTGATCTACATTTTCGATTTTAGTTGTGTTGTAGCTATCCGTAACATCCCATATTTGAGAGATTCCCGCTGCATTTGAAATAAGATAATTGACAATTCCGGTCTTTGCGCCGGATTGATCGTATTGAAAATGAAACTGTTTTCCGTATCCTTGAAGTTTTCTCTTGGCAATTAGCCTAATATTATCCAGAAAGCCTTTAGAGCCCGGAACGCCATTGTTGTTGTATTTGAGCTTTATTTTGACCGTTTCGGCCCCATTGAATGAGGCGTTAATGGGTAAATACCCCAAAACAAATTCAGTTTCTGAATTTTTATTCAGCGCAGGAAACGAGATGTTTCCAACTGAAATTCCGTTTGCAGTCACAGTAAATGAAGTAGGTGTAAAGGCGGCTGAGGCTGCTGTCAGCATGATTTTAACGGGTGATGTGGCGTCAAAATTAGGAAAGGTAAAGTCAAACTCCTGTTCGTTTTTAACCTCAAATGATTCGCCAAGCCATTGACGGCCCAATCGGGCAATGTTTGCCAGATCTACTTCATGGTGTTGGTGATCATCAAAGGAGGTTAAAGTCAACGTGCTGTTTCCGGCAGGTTGACTTAAAGGAGCCATTCTTTTCCCGTCAGCACCTTGCGTTGTAATGTAGTAATACGATTTTGTGTCATATAAGTTAAGGTGTGTTTTGCTTTCCTCATTCCAAGTATCAACGCCTTCACCATAAAAAAGAATGTAATCTTCATTGTTGAAAATGCCGTCCCCCTCGCCATTTATTTGAATTGCATTTTCGATCAAGTCATTTGGATAGTAAATGTTGTTGGACAGTGGTGCCATTCGTCCACCATTGCCGTATATTTTTATTTTTCGGGGGTCAGCGGTAACATCAAGTCCGAGTTGTTGCAGAAAGCTTTTAGAGATTTTATACACGCCCGATTTTTCAATATAAAATCGAAACCAAGTACCGCTCGATAAAACCGAATTAGAAATGCCATTAAACGTTTTTTCGGAGGGTGAAATTCTAGAAGTATTACGCTCTATTTCATACGAAAAGGATTTGATTCGTTTGAATCCGAAATTATCTTTAATTATTGGTGTAAGCTCAATAAAGGCATTCTTTAGCTCTCTAGAATTACGTATTTGCAAAGACGAACTTACTGTTTTAGGAAGGTTTGCAATATCTAAATCTCCGAGTTCAGCAGCAGTAATCGATTCGTAAATTATATTTGTAACTTGAATTTTCCCTTCGTCAAAAGAGACTGGTTCATTTATTTTTAAAGTAAAAAGGAGCGTTTTGGCAGTAGCATTATAATGGAAACTATTTCCTAAAAAAAAAGGGATCGTAACTTTGAAATCACCATAGGACATTTCTTTTTTTTCTAACCAATCGATGGTTGCATCGCCTTTGATTTGGGCAAAAGAAATGAACGGAAATAGGACTAAATAAGCCAAAATAATTTTTCTCATTATTTTTTTAACGGGATTAATAGACAGTTATTATTAATCAGTAAAAATAAATCATTTCATGTTATAGTAAATAATAAATATTATAAATTTGCGTTCGTATATATAATTTGTTGTTAAAATTGGTTTTTTGAAAATAGTAAGAAAGATCGATGTTGATTAATTGATAATTATTATATTGCGCCACTAAAATTATTACCCACTAAAGAGTATGAAAGCAAACAGAATTATGAGCTTACGATTGTTAATATCAATCCTGTTTATTATTGGTTTTTCCAGTTGCAGTAAAAAATCTAGCTCAAAGAATACTTCAAGAGCGACTGGTTGGAATATGGACAGTAAAAAGGCAGGTTCAAATAATAAGAAACAAGTAGCAGGTCCGGGATTGGTTTTTGTGGAAGGAGGTACATTTACCATGGGTAAAGTGCAGGATGATGTTATGCATGACTGGAATAACACCCCAACACAACAACATGTTCAATCTTTTTATATGGATGAAACGGAGGTAACGAATTCAATGTATTTGGATTATTTAGACTGGTTGAAAAATGTGTATCCACCAACGGAAGAAAATTATAAAAATATATATGAAGGTGCCTCGCCAGACACTTTAGTTTGGAGAAATCGATTGGGCTATAATGAAACAATGACCAATAATTACTTAAGACACCCTTCTTATGCAGAATATCCTGTAGTAGGTGTAAATTGGATTCAAGCAGTCGAATTTAGCAATTGGAGAACCCAACGTGTAAATGAAGCGCTTCTGGAAAAAAACGGATACCTTAAAAAGAATGCAAAAACACTAGATGTGACTGCAGACAGCAATTTTGATACTGAAACCTATTTAAATTCACCGACCTTGGCTTATGGAGGAAATGAAGATATTGTGTTAAAAGGAAGAAAAGGAGCCAGAAAAACTCCTAAAGCTGGAAAAAACGGGACGGTTGTAGAACCAAAGAATGTTTATGCGCAGCGTTCTTCCGGAATTCTTCTTCCGGAATACAGGCTTCCTACAGAGGCGGAATGGGAATATGCAGCTGCAGCCGATGTGGGACAAAGAGAATATAACATATACAAAGGGCAAAAAAAATATCCTTGGTCAGGCGGGTACACGCGTTCCGGCAAAAGACAAAGTAAAGGGGATCAATTGGCTAATTTTAAGCAAGGAAATGGTGATTACGGTGGAATCGCAGGTTGGTCTGATGATGGGGCTGATATTACAAATGAAGTAAAAAAATACCCTGCAAATGATTTTGGATTGTACGATATGGCCGGAAACGTAGCTGAATGGGTTCAAGATGTTTACCGACCTATTATCGATAATGAAGCAAATGACTTTAATTATTTCAGAGGGAATCAATACACTAAAAATAAAATTGGTGAAGATGGCAAAGTAGAAATTGTCACTAAAGACAATATGAAATTTGACACTTTAAGCAACGGAAGAATCATTGCCAGAAACTTTCCAGGTCAAATCGCTCAGGTACCCGTTGACGAACAAGAGACTTATCTGAGACAAAATTTTAATAAAAGTGATAATATTAACTACAGAGATGGAGATAAACAATCTACTAGATATTATAATTTTGGAGATTCAGAATCAGATGACGAGAAAACGAAAGAAGAAAAAAACATGTATAACTCCCCAATACACAATGTGACTACGGACAGTTTAGGGAACATGGTTAGGAAATATGATAAATCAAGCAAAAGAACAACTTTGATAAATGACAATGTCAGAGTTTACAAAGGAGGATCCTGGAGGGATAGAGCCTATTGGTTAGATCCGGCTCAAAGAAGGTATTTTCCTCAGGACATGGCCACAGATTACATTGGCTTTAGATGTGCGATGTCTAGAGTAGGAGCAAAAGCAGATAAAAAAAGATCAGCCAGAAATTAATTTTTATATAAATACAAACAAAAGCCCTTTGATTAGGGCTTTTGTTTTTTTAAATCGTTTCAAATGGATATTAATTACATTCATAGTTTGTTTTTGCAATGCAACTCAGTTTCAATTGACACCCGCAAGATTGAGCCAAACTCCTTATTTGTTGCCATAAAAGGAGAGCGTTTTGATGCTAACACTTTTGCAAAAGAAGCATTAGAAAAAGCAGCTGCGTATGTTATAATTGATGATGAATCTTATTTTATTGATCAAAGGACTATCTTAGTTGAAGATAGTCTGGTCGCGCTGCAGGAATTAGCAAAATACCATCGTGAATATTTAAAATTACCTATAATTGCGCTTACGGGAAGTAATGGAAAAACAACCACTAAGGAACTTATTCAGGTTGTACTTTCGAAAAAATTTAAAACCAAAGCAACCCTTGGCAATTTAAACAACCATATTGGGGTTCCATTGACATTGCTTTCTTTTACTTCAGAAACTGAAATAGGAATAGTTGAAATGGGAGCAAATCACAAAAAAGAAATTGAATTTCTATGTGAATTAGCAACACCGGATTATGGGTATATCACTAATTTTGGCAAAGCCCATTTAGAAGGTTTTGGTGGTGTAGAGGGCGTTATTGAAGGCAAAAGCGAAATGTATCAATACCTTTCAAAAAAAGACAAGCTTGCTTTTGTTAATTTGGAAGATACAATTCAAGTTGAAAAATCAAAAAGGTTACACTCATTTACTTTTGGTATAAATAAAACAAATGCGGATGTTAATATTACTTCGATTAAGGCAAATCCTTTTGTAGAAATATGTTATTTCGGATTGGAAATAAAATCCCACCTAATTGGGTTGTATAATGCCAATAACATCAATGCAGCGCTCACTATTGGTAAGTATTTTAGTATCGATGATATCGCAATAAAAGAAGCTTTAGAAAGCTATGTACCTGAAAACAACAGATCACAGTTGTTGACAAAAGGAACTAATCAAGTAATTCTAGATGCCTATAATGCAAATCCGAGCAGTATGGCTGTAGCTATTGAGAATTTTCTACAGTTAGAGGATTTAAATAAGGTTATGATTTTGGGCGATATGTTTGAGTTGGGACAGGAAAGTCAGCAAGAACATAAAGCAATAGTTGACCTTCTTTTGAACGAAGATAAAGTGAAATGTTATTTTATAGGTGCAGCATTTTATACCAATAAAATGGGAAAAAGCAACTTTTGGTTCTATAGTACATTTGAGGAATTTTCTAATGATTTACCAATGATAACATTCAACAATAGTACTATTTTGATAAAAGGATCGAGAGGAATGGCATTGGAACGAACGTTAGATTTTTTGTAATTAAAAAATATTTTTTTTTAATAAAAATGCCATCATATTAAAGTTATGATGGCATTTTTCATGGAAGTTCCCACGCCTTGACTTTGAAGACCATTGATAAAACTAACAGCAACTTCTCCGGCTAAAACTGGATATTCAGAAAAATATTCGAAGTTTCTTCCGAGAAGAGGCGATCGCTTCATATTTACTCCGGGGTCTAATACTATTTGAAGATCGTTAGTCTGAGATTCGATTTCTAGGGTTTCACCCATTTTTTGTACCAATGCTGGATTCCAGGACGAAGCAAGTGCCGATGCAGTCGGAAAAGAATGGAAGGAACACTATTAGTAAAGTCGAAACCTTCTGCTTTATGCAAACCAAGCGGTCCATCCGTCATAAAAATAGTAGGAATATCCAGTATTGAACAGCTTTTGTGGACTAATCGGTTTCGCCGGAACATAAAAAAGCTTTTCTTCTAAACTCATTTTAGCTACTAGTTTTTTTGCCTTAGCGCGATAATCTACATCTTGAGCATGCGATTGGGAGATTGATATCAGTCCAAAAAGTAATAAAAATATTTTTTTTTCGTCTTTTACTGGGTTGTTTTTGAATTATTGGGTTCGTTAATTAAATGTGTTATTTTGACGCATTGTGCATGTTTATTTGATTCGTAATGCATTTTGCATAATTTTTTTAGACTATTTTTAGTACAGATGTGTTTTTACACAATCGATTTGTACTATTATTGCAGTGTTTTTTCTTTTCAATAGAAAAACACTGCATTGAGAGTTTTGAAAAAGTGATGTTCTTTAATTTTCTTATAAAAATGAGCTAAATTGCAACACTAATAAATTATACTTTAATTATCAGAAAATAAGTACATGTTAAAAAATATTTTAGACAATAAGGAAAACTATCAGCCCGGTTTATCAATAGATTGTGTGATTTTTGGATTTCATGACAATCAGCTAAAAGTGTTATTGATAAAAACAAAGTACAGTGATAAATGGGCTTTGCCCGGTGGTTTTGTGCCTATAAATGAGGATATTGATCAGGCTGCTGTCACTGTTTTGAATGGTAGAACGGGACTAAGGGGGATTTTTCTAAGACAATTTTCAACTTTTGGAGCAGCCAGAAGGTGCAATGTTGATGTCAGTAATACTGTTTTAGATTTTTACGGAATACCTTTAGCGGAAGGCAAATGGTTTGCCAGTCGTTTTGTAACCGTTGGGTATTATGCCTTGGTTGATTTTTTAAAAACGATTCCGCAACCCGAGGGTAACAATGAAACGGTGGAATGGATTGACCATAATGCGGTGCCGGAATTAGTTTTAGATCACAAGGAAATTTTAGATAAAGCATTAGAAACACTCCGCATGGAATTGAATTTAATGCCGGTAGGCTATAATTTATTACCCGAAAAATTCACGATTCCTGAGTTGCAGAAATTATATGAAACCATCTTAGGCAGAAAACTCGACCGTAGAAATTTTTTACGTAAGATAATGGCAATTGGGATATTAAATAAGCTGGACGAGAAGAAAAGTAATGTAGCCCACAAAGCCCCTAATTTATACCGTTTTGATAAAGAAAAATACGAAGAGGTTGTTAAAAACGGGTTGACGCAGGGGTGGTAAATTAAAGAAAAGGCATAAAAAAACTTCATTAGAAATAATGAAGTTTTTTGTGGGCGATTAGGAACTGTTTTCTAACCATTTTATGCAGGATTTGAAGAAATAACAATTTATAATTTAATTCGATTTTAATTAACCATTCTTTTTTGAAGGGTTACTGGCAGGAAAATATTTTTTTCATCTTTCTAAAAGACTTCTACTTATTTTAAACCGAGTATCCAAACGTATAGGATAAGTAAGTCGAAAGTTTAAACGTCATAAAGTCAAAAGTAGTCAACAGTAGTTTAAAATCAATCTGTTGGGTTATTTCATCTAATTTTAAAATACGATATTATACAATGGTTGTTACTTAGTTGGTTTTTATTACTATTTTATTTCATCAGATTTTCTGCATCGTTCAATCTCATCGCCACATTGTCCCAATTGATTATATTGAATAAAGCATCTACGAAATCGGTTCGTTTATTTTTGTATTTTAAATAATAGGCGTGTTCCCAAACATCAATAACCAATATCGGAATGGCTCCCCACTGCGTAAGTTTTTCGTGGTTTTCGCATTGTAAAATTACCAGGCTATCGCTGTAAGGTTGATACGCAAGAATTCCCCAACCGTTGCCGTCAACATTTTTTGAGGTGGCAGCAATTAGAACTTTCAATCTATCGAAACTACCAAAACTTTTTTCTATTCGTTTTAGCAAATTACCTTGGGGTGATGTGTTTTTATTGGTAAGATTAGTCCAAAATATAGAATGTAAAATGTGAGATGAAAAATGATGGGAGAGCTTTTTTGTCCAAAAATCAACAGTTTCCAAATTGTTTTCATCCAATGCTTTCTTTATCATTTGTAAATCTTTGTTAGCACCCTTTACTGCGCCACCGTGATGAAAAGTATAATGCAGGTGCAAGGTTTCGGCATCCATGTAGGGTTCCAAAAAACTTTCGCTGTAAGGCAACGTTTGTTGAATATAATTACCATTGGCATCTACCAATTTATCGATGGAATTGTCTGCTAAATTTTTAGCAAACGTGTTTGTAGTCGGAAGCACTAATGCTGCTGCTCCAAACAAGCTACTCGATTTTAAGAAATCTTTTCTGTTCATTTTTTTAGCGTTTAAATTATTTTTAAAATTAGTCCTATTATTGCGGAAATCAAAATGAGGTTCGTTCTTGTGTTTCCTTAATGTAGATCTTGCAAGTATTGATAAAACGGCATGTATTGTCGTCGTTATGTTCGTTATATTATGCTGTGCCTTTTTTTTAAATGACTCTAAATTTATTTTTCCGAAAGCCTATTTTCTTTGACTAAATCTCGGGGGCACTTAATTGACTAGTAGCACTGGACTAGCGAAACCTGAATAACTTAATTTTTAGAAAACAAACAGTTAACACTTTTAACATATATTGTGTTTTCTTTCATAAATTAAGTAGCTTTAAAAGGCGATGCCAAATTGGAAACCTACAGTAAAAGTGGTAGGGTGATCATTACCAAACCGCACTGGCAATGGAATGGCAATATAATAACTGCTATTGGTGTTTTTTATTATCGTTTTGTTGAATACTGGAGTTATGCCATACCTACCACTAGTCTCAAATGCTGCTCTGCCTGCAAAGGTGTATCCGTTTCCTAGTGCTACTAATACGCCAGGATGAAATAATAAACTATTCACTTTACTAATTCCGTTTTCTGCTCTTATATTGGGTACAATTTCAAATGAGAACCCAATTTTTGGACTTTTCCAAATATTGATTCCAGTTGGGAAACCCAGAGCATAATAATCTCTAAAATTGATATTAGTTCCATCCGGACTTACCGTTACAATGGGATGCAATATCCCAAAATATCCCGTAATTTTCGGATAAGTTGTTTGCCCAATTGCAGGTATAGAAAATACTAATATAGCAGCAAGAAGAAAATATTTGAAAAAAATCATAATAGTTTGTATTTTTTACAAAACTACAGAGGAGAAATAGGAATAAATAGAATGCTATTTACTTTTTGTATTTGAATTACTTTTTTGCTTTTTTTTTCGGTAGGAAGAAGGGTTTTTCCCTGTATGTATTTTGAATATCCTCGTAAAATGACTTTGGTCTGAAAAGCCGGTCATATAAGCTATTTCAGTAAGAGAGTACGTTGAATTCTGAATAAGGGAGATTGCTTTTTCAATTCGTAATTTTCTAACATAGTCTCCAAAATTGAGGTCTCCAAAATATTTTGAAAATTCTCTTGATAAATAAGAAGGGTTAATCTCCAAGTCACTAGAAATTTTTTTTAGGTCAAAAGTAAATTGATTGTCTATTTGATCCTGAATAATTTTTTTCAAATCTTTGACCCAAGCTGGAGCTTTCTTTTTGTTTTTTTTCTTTTCCTTTAAAAATTTATTGTACACTTCGTGCAGCAGGTTTTCAAAAGGACTATTCTGCAAATGATTCTGTTTGTACAAATGTGTTGCCCAACTGTATAGCCCATCATAAATAACCATTCCTGTTTCTAATAACTTATAATCATCTGTAATATTATAAGAAAGTCCCGCTGAAATTGCCAAAAGTCCCGCTGATTCTTTTGCAATATCGTGTCTATCTGTGTCTGCTCCTCGTACAATATCAGCTATAATTAAAATAGCTGGGTCTTTAATTTTATATTTTTTCACAATATAATCAAAGGTGCTTTTCTCTTCATAATGTGTGTATTCTACATTAGGAATATCAAAAGGAATGGCATCAAATTCTTTTGCTTTATTCAAAACATCACTGAATGGGACATAAATAAATTCAGCGTTTTTGTCTATAAAAGTTTTGATCAACCAAGGACTGGCTATTCTATCAATTTTAGGGCGTTCTCTAGTAATCCATTTCATTTGAAATAATATAAAGGAAATTTTGCTCCTTAAATAGTAAGCTAATCTACATTTATTTATCTAGGTTTCAAAAAAACACTTACGAATCAATTGTTCAAGAGCTAAGATTAGAGATTGATTATTTCGACAATGGATCTTTATACAAAAAAAGATAAAACAAATAAATATCAGTCTCTTTAATATGACTTTAGGATATTCGAATCAATAATCTTAATAAATTTAGGGGTTATCAATTGTATAACCAAACTAACCTCTAAAATTAAATGACTTGGTTATTTGAATTTTGTGCGCGATAGAGGATTTGAACTCCCGATAACTTCGGGTAGAATCGTAATGTTATGAACCATTTGAGCTTATTTTTATTTGAAATTAATTCTTGAATTTTAACCCGGTTTTCCAAGATTTAACGTTGTACCTCTTTATTAATTTACAGTATGCCACTCGATGACGGGTTGTATACTCAATTTAGAAACAAGGCTGTCTGGGAATTACTTTCCGGGCAGCCTTGTTTTTGAATTATTCTTTTCCGGATTCCTTCAGTTTTTCAGCAGCCTGATTTATCTTGTCAGCTCCTTTTTTAAGAATTTCTCCTGCTTTTATTCTGGTAGAATCAGCGGCAGCATCAACTTTTACCGCTGCAGTATCGATAGCTCCTTCCATTTCATTACTAATGGCCTCTCTAGCTTCTTTCACTTCCTCTTTTGTTTCTTCTTTACAAGAAGTCATTAAAGTGGCAACAAATACTAATCCTAAAAGTGCTTTTTTCATTATATTTTCATTTTAAAAAATTGATAATTGAGTACATTCATCGTATAAAGATAAACAAAATCGTTACAAACATAAGTTTGGGGAAATTTCGTTTATTGGACACCAATTACCACTATTTTATACATTAGCGGTAACAGCGTCTCTGTCAATTTTCCCGATCAATCCTGCTAATACTTTTCCAGGGCCTACCTCAGTAAATGAGGTTGCTCCGTCTTGGATCATTTGCTGTACTGATTGTGTCCACTTTACGGGAGCTGTCAATTGAATGATTAGGTTTTTCTTAATTTCTGCGGGGTCTGATACTGCACTGGCTGTTGTATTTTGATATACCGGACAAATAGGAGTTGAGAAGGTTGTTGCTTCAATAGCTGCGGCCAGTTCTTCACGAGCCGGTTCCATCATTGGAGAGTGAAAAGCACCTCCAACAGGCAACAATAATGCACGTTTTGCACCAGCGCCTTTCATCGCTTCACACGCTTTTTCCACTGCTGATGTTTCTCCTGAAATCACTAATTGTCCTGGGCAGTTGTAATTTGCAGGGACTACAATTCCGTCAATCGAAGCACAAACTTCTTCTACAATGTTGTCAGCCAATCCTAAAACGGCCGCCATAGTCGATGGTTTTATTTCGCAGGCTTTTTGCATAGCTAAAGCTCTTTGAGAAACCAGTTTCAAGCCGTCTTCAAAAGATAAAGTACCATTAGCTACTAAAGCTGAAAACTCACCCAATGAATGTCCCGCTACCATTTCTGGTTTGAAATCCTCCCCTAATGTTTTTGCTAAAATCACCGAATGCAGGAAAACGGCTGGTTGTGTCACTTTGGTTTCTTTCAATTCCTCGGCTGTTCCTTCAAACATGATGTCTGTGATGCGGAAACCTAAAATTGCATTGGCTTTTTCGAATAATTCTTTTGCGAGAGCAGAATTTTCATACAAGTCTTTACCCATTCCTGTGAATTGCGCGCCTTGACCTGGAAATACGTATGCTTTCATGTTTTTATTTTAAAGATTGAAAAAAATTAAAGACTGAAAAATGAATTCCAATCAGAATGCAAAAATACTGTTTTTTGCGGTATTGTAAATAGGGTTATTGTTTTCTTTAAAATTGACACTTTTATTAGTGTAACATTTAGGAGTATTAAAGACTAATATTTAAAACTTAGTTTTATGAAAAAGATTTTATCAATAGCTTTCTTACTCCTTTTTGGTTTTTTATTGTTTTATGGCAACCTTCCGGTAATCAATTATGGATTTACTGGTTTTGCTTTTATTTTATTACTGTTGTTAGTAATAGGGATCTTATTTTCTGTTGGTTTGACTATTTCTCAGCAAACAAAGCAAGTCAAGATTGTTTCCAAACCTAACAAGATTTTGTTTGTTTTGGTAGGATTGCTTTTAGCGTATTGTGTTGCGCTTCCTTTTATAACCAGCCTAAAAATGTTCCGAAGCGATTCGTATCAAAAATTAATAGGCGAGGTTAAAAACGGCCAAAAAATAACCAATCACATTGCTCCAATTTCTATTGATAAAATCCGTGTGGTCGATGAGGAACTAGCCCATCTTTTGGGAGAGAAAATTTTAGGTTCTCAACCCGCTTTGGGAAGTCAGGTAGAATTGGGGGATTTTTGTATCCAAAAGGTGAACAATAACTTGTACTGGGTTGCTCCATTATTACATTCTGGTTTTTTGAAATGGTTTAACAACCAAGAGGGAACTGCGGGATATGTTATGGTTTCTGCAACCAATGAACGTGATGTGAAATTAGTTCAGAGTGTAGGAGGGAAGAACATTAAGATTAAATACCAGCAAGGCGCTTACTTCCAAAGTGACATTCACAGACACGTTTATTTTAATGGAAATGCTACTGTTGGTCTGGCTGATTTTAGTTTTGAAATTGATGATGCTGGAAATCCGTTTTGGATTGTCACTAAATATGTGAAAAAAATTGGTTTTTCAGGAAAAGAAGCTACGGGAGTTATTGTGGTTGATGCACAATCTGGAGCAATAAATGAATATTCAATTGCTAAAACGCCAAAATGGGTGGATCGAATTCAGCCTTTGGATTTTATAGAAAATCAGTTGAATGATTGGGGTGAATATGTTCACGGCTATTGGAATTTTTCTAATCAGGATAAACTGCAAATTACAGAAGGAATGACATTGGTATATGGAAAAGACAATAAATCCTATTGGTACACAGGATTAACTTCAGTCGGGAAAGAAGAATCTGCAGTAGGTTTTGTATTGGTAGATACCAGAACCAAAGAAACTACTTTTTACAAACAAAGTGGCGCGACGGAATATGCGGCTCAAAGTTCGGCACAAGGGAAAGTTCAGGAGAAAGGATATAAAGCGTCGTTGCCTATTCCGTATAATATCAATAACATTCCCACGTATGCGATGACGCTCAAAGATAACGGCGGATTAGTTAAAATGTTTGCGATGGTGGCCATTTCAGATTATACGATTGTGGGCGTCGGCAATACAATGCGAGAAACCTTGACTTCGTTTAAAAATGTCTACAATATGTCGGATAATAAAATAAACCCGAATAGTGTTTCTAATAAAAAATCAGTAAAATCAGTAGTAACGAGAATTCAGAATGATGTGAAAAACGGGAATAGCTTTTATTATTTTAAGGTGAAAGATTACCCTAATATTTTTGTGGGTTCGTCACAAATATCCAATCAATTGCCAGTAACAATTGTGGGTGACAGTGTGAAAATTTCTTTTGATGTAGACATGGAAGAAGTTATTGATGTTTCAAGTTTTGAGAATATCAATTTGGAAGCGAGTATGAAATCGAAGTAATAAAAAAAGGGCTAAAGAATTTTCTTTTAGCCCTTTTTTTATTTTTTTGGCAGTAATTTAAAAGAAGTTACTTTGAACCGATTATCTACAATTTTACCAACAATTTCGGCTTTTCGTATTGTTGTACAAAAACCGTCATTGGCGTGTGCATCTCCGTGCGAATCGATTGAACTACCGTCAACAAAATAAGATTTTCCATCCACACGAACGGCTAATTCACAACCGTGTCCTTCCATTCCAAACTGGCATTGACCACAAGCAGCCTCAACAATTTGTGGTTTTGGTTCTTCTTTTTTATCTTTATCCTGAGCACTTGCTAATGTTACAACGAACAAAAGGGTTAAGTATAATAACTTTTTCATAATTGATTGTTTTTTGCTTTAGCTAAGATACTCGTTTTTTACATCGAATAATTTTTAAACATGTAAATTCATATTAATCTGGAAAGAGGAATGTTAATAGAAGCCATTTCAATAATGACAACTGCAATAATTGGAATGATTCGTCAATCAAAACTTTCGGCAAAAAAGAATTGAGCAAGGCCAAATGTGGCAATACCTTGTGCTACCGTCAGACCATAATTAACATACATTGCACCATGAAAATAACCCGGTTCTTTCTCGAATTTATTGTGACCATGGAGGCAATATTCATTCATTTTTGGAAATCCTATGTGTAAGCAAATATTTTTTTTCTTTGAAAACTTTCCCTTGAAGGCAGTGTGGGTAATCATTATTCAGGATGTCTACGATAGAATTAGACATCGGTATTTTTTTATCAAAGGTATTTAAAGGTTCCAGAAGAACTTTCGAATGGTTAGGTGATAATTCACAAGATGATAAAAAGGAACGCTGATAACACTGATTTAGCGAATTTTTTTTTCATCTTGTTTTCGGTATAATATTGGAAGTTTATTAAATGTAATTACGAATGCACGGTAATCAACCTTGCTGCATTTTTTGCTTTTTCTACCACTTCTTCAATTGGAGTTTCTACGGTATCACTTACTAAAGCCACTGCCATTCTGCGGTACGGTCTTGAAGTTGGTTTGCCAAAGATTCTGAAATCAGTTTTAGGTAAAGCCGCAATTTTTTCGGTGCCAGAGTACGTTGGATTTGTGGAGTTTTCCGAAGCTAAAATGACTGCACTGGCTCCCGCTTTTTCTAATGTGATTTCAAAAATAGGCAAACTTAAAATAGCGCGTAAATGCAATTCGAATTCGTTGAAGTTTTGTGTTCCGGCTAATGTTACCATTCCGGTATCATGCGGACGAGGCGATAATTCCGAGAAATAAACGCCGTCATCAGTCAAGAAAAATTCGACTCCAAAAAGTCCTGCACCACCTAAAGCTTCGGTTACTTTTTCGGCCATGTCTTGCGCTTCGTACAAATCCTTGTCGGAAATTCTGGCGGGTTGCCAGCTTTCCTGATAATCGCCACGTTCTTGTCTATGGCCAATTGGCGCACAAAAAAGTGTTGGATTATTGTTTTGTACCACCGTTAATAAAGTAATCTCCGAATTGAATTTGACAAATGCTTCTACAATCACTTCTACGACATCGCCACGGGAACCCTCCACGGCATACTTCCATGCTTTTTCGATATCGGCTTCGGTTTTTATGGTGGATTGTCCTTTTCCGGACGAAGACATTAATGGTTTGACGACACACGGCATTCCAACGGCTTCAACGCCTTTTTGTAATTCCGCGGCAGTAGTGGCGTAGCGGTAATTTGCGGTTTTTAATCCTAATTCTTTACATGCTAAATCTCGAATCGCTTTACGGTTCATCGTGAAGTTTGCCGCTTTCGCAGAAGGAACTACGGTAATTCCTTGGTTTTCATAGTCATAAAAACGCTCGGTTCTGATGGCTTCTATTTCGGGAACAATAAAATCAGGTTTATGTTTGGCGACGACGCGGTCTAGGGCTTCTCCGTCGAGCATATTGATGACTTCAAAATCATGGGCAACTTGCATGGCGGGTGCATTTTCGTAACTGTCCACCGCAATTACGATTTGCCCTATGCGTTGTGCAGCGATTGTAAATTCTTTTCCTAATTCGCCTGAGCCGAGAAGTAGTATTTTCATGTTTTTATTGTGTTAGGTATAGCTAGGGACATCTCGCGAGCTGTTCTTACTGCATGAGGGATAGTAGTGGAAATCCTTTGTATTCCCGCAGCGATAGCGAAGGTAATAAAAAAGATTGCAACGGATAGCCCGACCCGCCTTTTCTGCGGGGCATGCCCCAAAAAAAAATAGTTTAAAATTTAAAGCGTTAAAACTTTAAACCTTAAACTATTTTAAACTTGAAACAAATTTTATATTATGCAGGAACCTCAGTAAGAGCTACAGCTTCTTTGATTCGGCGTAAGGCTTCAATTAGCAATTCTTCGCTTGTTGCGTAAGAAAAACGGATACAGTTTGGGTTTCCAAAAGCGTCACCGGTTACGGTTGCTACATTGGCTTCGCCCAAAAGATACATAGAGAAATCATTGGCGTCTTTGATAAACGTTCCTTTTAATGTTTTTCCGAAAAAAGAAGAAACGTCTGGGAATACATAAAAAGCACCTTCGGGAACGTTGATTTTTACTCCTGGAATGTCTTTTAATAATCCAACGACTAAATCTCTACGGCTATGGAAAGCGTCCACCATGTGTTTTAGAACACTTGGATCAGCATCTACTGCGGTAATAGTAGCACGTTGTGCAATACTATTCGCACCGCTTGTTACTTGACCTTGAATTTTTGTACACGCTTTTGCAATGAATTCTGGTGCGCCAATATATCCAATTCTCCAACCTGTCATGGCGAAAGCTTTGGCTACTCCATTTACGGTAATTGTTCGTTCTAGCATTCCCGGGATGGATGCGATGCTGCAAAAAGTTCCGGAGAAATTAATGTGCTCGTAGATTTCGTCAGCAACAACATATACATGTGGGTGTTTTTCCAACACTTTGGCAAGAGCCGTTAATTCGTCTCTGTTGTACACCGATCCGCTTGGGTTACAAGGGGAACTAAACCACATCATTTTTGTTTTTGGTGTAATTGCTGCTTCTAATTGTTCTGGTGTGATTTTGAAATCCGTATCTACAGAAGTGGGTACTTCTACAGGAATTCCGCCTGATAATTTTACGATTTCGAAATACGAAACCCAGTAAGGAGCCGGTAAAATTACTTCGTCACCGTCGTTTAGCATTACTTGAGCAATGTTGTATAAGGATTGTTTTGCTCCGGTTGACACTACAATTTGAGAGGGTTTGTACTCTAAATTATTGTCTCTTTTGAATTTTCTGCAAATGGCTTCTTTTAATTCAGCATATCCTTCTACTGGAGAGTAGGTGCTGTAATTTTCGTCAATCGCTTTTTTCGCCGCTTCTTTGATGAAGTCTGGCGTATTGAAATCTGGTTCGCCTAAGCTTAAACTGATAATGTCTCTTCCTTGTGCTTTTAATTCTCTGGCCAAAGCTGCCATTGCTAATGTTTGAGATGTAGATAAATTGTTTATTCTATCGGATAATGGATTCATTGTAATAGGTTGTAGTTAGTTTATTAGTATATATACACTGTAAAGATGCAATGTAGAGATGCACTGCAGAGCATCTCTAGATGTTGTGATTTTGAATGATTATGTAAGTTCTGGTTTCATTCCCAATTCTTTCAAATGCTTAAAATGAGCAATAACAGCACTTCGCATCGTTTTGTATTCGTAATACGGCAAGTTGCATTCTTGGGCGGTTTGCTTTACGATACTCGCAATTTTCCCATAATGCACGTGACTGATATTTGGGAAAATATGGTGCTCTATTTGGTGGTTTAATCCACCGGTGTACCAGTTGACAATGGCATTTTTTGGTGCAAAATTGGTGGTGGTAAACAATTGGTGAATCGCCCAAGTGTTATCCATTTCTCCTAATTCATTAGGAGAAGGATTGGTCGTTTCTTCGACAACGTGTGCTAATTGGAATACAACACTTAATATGAGTCCTGCGGTATAATGCATGAGGAAGAATCCAATAAGAACTTTCCACCATGTGATTCCAATAACGATTGGTAACACGATCCAAATAGAAACGTAAATTACTTTCGTGATAATTAAAGTGGTCCAAAGTATTTTTGGGCTTTTTGCTTCTCCGTAAGATAATTTTCGCTTTAAATAGCTTTTCATCTGCTTGAAATCAGTTGTAATAGCCCAGTTGAACGTTAATAATCCATATAAAAATACCGAATAATATTGCTGAAAACGGTGAAAATTATACCATGTTGCTTCTTTTGTAAAACGAATCACACGTCCGGCATCTAAATCCTCATCGTGACCTGGAATGTTTGTGTACGTATGGTGCAAAACATTATGTTGAACTTGCCAGTTGTAGACATTTCCTGCCAGAACATAAATAGTTCCTCCCATAAATTTATTGACCCAGTGTTTATTGGAATAGGAGCCATGATTTCCATCATGCATGACATTCATTCCCACTCCAGCCATTCCAATTCCCATAACAATTGTTAATAGAAGATGTGCCCAAAAAGGCATACCTAATGTCAGAATTAAAAAATAAGGCGCTAGGAAAACCGTAATCAAAATGATAGTTTTTAAATAAAGTTTCCAGTTTCCAGTCTTTTGGATGTTGTTTTCTTTAAAGTAAGTATTTACCCGTGAGTTAAGTGTTCTGAAAAATTTCAGGCTATCTTGTTTTGCAAATGTTGGTAGCGTATCTGTCATAAAAAAATCAATAAAGGTCAAAGGTAATTATTATAAATTTTTGGATATACAAAATTGAGATAAATATTTTAACTCTAAAGTATTACTTTTGTTAAAAAATTAAAAGATGAATGAGATTCTGAAGCATTTTCCTAATTTAACGGATATTCAAAAAGAACAGTTTGAAAAATTGGATTTTTTATACCATGATTGGAACGAAAAAATAAATGTTATTTCCAGAAAAGATATTGATGCCTTATACACCAAACATATCTTGCATTCGTTGGGGATTGCCAAAATCATACAATTTGAACCGGGAACGTATGTCCTTGATGTGGGAACAGGAGGTGGATTCCCTGGAATTCCATTGGCGATTCTTTTTCCGGAAACGCGTTTTTATTTGATAGATATTATTGCAAAAAAAATAAAAGTGGTTCAGGCTGTTGCCGAGGGATTGGAATTAAAAAATGTTAAAGCTGAGCAAATGCGAGCAGAGAATGTAAAAGGAGATTTTGATTTTATTGTGAGTCGTGCCGTGACCAATATGCCGGATTTTGTTTCTTGGGTGAAAACCAAAATCAAAAAGAACAACAAACACGAATTGAAAAACGGAATTTTGTACTTAAAAGGAGGCGATTTAACTGAAGAATTAAAAGATTTTCCTAAAGCGACGGAATATAATTTAGCTGATTTTTTTGAAGATGAATTCTTTGAAACAAAGAAAGTAGTCCACGTGCCGTTGAAGTTTGTGGTTTAGAAACATAGAATAATTTTGTCTCAAACGGCTTTTTTTCAGGAAATAGGAATCTCTTCTGGTTGAGATTCCTTCTAATTGTGTACTGGAAATTCAAGGGTTACCTTAGTTCCTTTTCCTAATTTACTTTCAAGTTGAATTGTTCCTGAGTTTTTTTCTGTAAATGTTTTTACGATATAGAGGCCTAATCCAGTTCCTTGGATTCCATCGGTATTACTGGCCCTAAAAAAAGTATTGAATAATTTTGGTTGATCTTCGGCTGGAATTCCAATACCTAAATCAATAATCTCTAAACAAATAGTTTTTTCGATGACACATAAATTTAGCTCAATATCACCAAAGCCTTCTGAATATTTAAAGGCATTGTTTAATAAGTTGAAAATAGTATATTCCATCAGTTTTTGATCTGCCATAACTCGAAAATTATCGCCTTTGATGGAGGTTTGAACTTTTCTTCCAATTAATTGATCGGGATAACTTATTTCGATCACATCTAGGCAAATTTGTTTTAAATCAAATTCGGTAGGATCGAAATTCGTTTTTCCGGAGTCCTCTTTTGAGATCGTTAGCACGGCATTCATCAATTGAACAATGCGATCAATTTCTTCAATAATACAATCAATTCTTTTTTGCAAACGGGGAGCATTTTCTATTTTTTCATGTTCTAAGTAAAGACTTATTAGTTCAGCACTAGTTCTGATGGTTGTCATAGGCGTTCTGAACTCATGTGAAATTGTGGATACTAAATTCGTGCGAAGATCATTTAAATCGCGTTCTTTCAGTAATGCTTTTTCAATTTTTTCTTCGGCTTCTTTTTGGGTGGTAATTTCTCTGTTTGAGGAATGAAAGCTAATTGTAACACCATTTTCTTTAACTAAATTGGCCTTAATTTCAAACCAAATATAATCGCCGCTTATGTTTCTAAATCGGATCTGAATTGCTATGTCTTCCATTTCTGTTAGAAAGCCTATGATGTGACTTTGAAGTTCCTCAATATCGTCAGGATGGGCATAATCTACAGGAAATTTCCCTATTAAAGATTGTGGGGTGTATCCTAATAGTTTTTCAATAGAAGGAGAAACGTATTTGAAAGAGGTGTCTGTATTATGCAAGCAAACTAAATCAACGGTGTTATCAGCTAAAAGACGGTATAAATTTTTAGCTTTGTTGAGCTGAATGGTTTTGATCCTGTTATTTTCTTCGGATAATATTTTGTTTTGTTTTTCAATCCTTTTCCGATCTGTTATATTGATCATCTGGAAAATATGACGCTTCGTTTTGTTTCGACTGCTTTTAATTATTGAAGCAGATATATACATCCAAATGACAGATTTATTTTTATGAATAAATCTTTTTTCTAAATTGAAATTAGAGATTTTTCCGGAATTTAATTGCTCTTTCAAAATAAAATCATTTTTTAAATCTTTTGGATAAGTTATTTCTTGAGAGGTTAAGGACGCAAATTCCTTTTTAGAATAGCCTAATATTTCACAAAGTTTTTCATTGACTTCTACAAAATTATCATCAATGTCTATTAACGCCATTCCTGCTGCCGAATATTCAAAAGCATCTTTAAACTGTTCTTGGCTTTGTTGTAATTCATCTTTGAGTATCTTCTCCTTAGTGATCTCTTGCATTGCACCAATCATCCGTATGGCTTTACCTTCATTGTTTCGAATGATTATGGCCTTGTCATTTACGAATCCATAGGAAGTATCTGTTTTTTTATAACGATACTCATGGGACCACACATTATTTTGACTTTTAACAGCCACATCTAGACTTTCAAAAACAGCTTTTTTCTCATCCGGATGTAAAAAATTATTAAGCAAACTAGCTGCTAGTACATTTTTCTTAAATGTATAACCAAAAAGCGTTTTAAAGCCATCTCCGACATAAATTTTGTCAGTGGTCAAATCCCAATCCCAAATGGCATCAAAAGTAGCCTTGCTAAAATAAGAAAAGCGCTCGTTACTTTCTTTTAAAGCATCTTCTGCTTTTTTCTGTGCCGATATGTCAATAAAGGAACATATTACGAAAAGTAATTCATTGTGTTTTCCAAGTACGGGTACGGCATCAACCAACAACCATACTAAATTTTTAAGTGTGGGATTATAGACTCCCATAATGACATTGTTTATTGGTTTTAGTGTCTGGATTGCTTGAGGGACTGCATGATCCTCCGCTTTAAATAAAGTACCGTCAAGATGAATTGTCTTCCAGTGCTCGTCGTAGGATGTTTTTCCAAGTAATTGGTCTTCTGTGAGTCCTAGCATTTCGCAGGCTGCTTTGTTGTTTTCTAATATTTCTGAGTCAGGGCCTTGGACTATAATTCCCACAGCTATATTGTAGATTATACTTTTAGTAAGCTGTCTGCTTTTAATAATTTCTTGCTGGGTTTTTTTACTTTCAGTGATATCTACACCAAATCCTACCATCATTTCTAGGGTTTCATCTTCATGAAAAACAGGAGTTAGTTTTCGGGTATGATAGGTTTTTGTGCCATCAAGATGTTCTATAGTATCCTCCCACTCAATTGTATTCCTGGATTCTATGGCTTCTAGAAAATGGATGCGTCTTGTTTTTGCAAAGGCATCATCTCTGCCAGTATGTTTTGCATATTCAAAATCGTTTTTTCCTATAATGAATTTTCGTAGCTTCTCTTTTTTTATAGCGGCTGGATTTAAATACGTGTAGGTATGACTGCTGTCAAAAACGGCGACATCCGTTGGGAGCCTGTCCAATATTTTTTCATAAAATTCTTTTTGTAATACTAGCTTTTGTTGAATTTCAATATACTCCGTAATGTCTCTACAGTTTCCTATAAAAATTGGCAGACCATTTTTTTGAGATAATTTTAAACGTGTGGAATGCCAAACATAATAACCTTCCTGATGAAGAATTCTATAGGTAAATTCACCTTCATTTTTTCCGGTTTCAATTGCTTCACTTAAATAAGTTTTGCAATTTTCTAAATCGTCAGGATGTAAAAAAAAAGTATTGCTTTTGTCTAAAATATCTTTATTCTCATAGCCTAGGTATTTAGTCCAGTTGTCTGAAGCATAGGTGATTATTCCTTCTAGGTTAAGCTCGTAAGTAATTTCTTTTGAATTGTCAATAAATAATTGAAATTGAGTGTCCTGTTCTTTGATTGTTTTTTGTAAGCTCTGGTTTTCAATATGTAATTTTAATAAAGATTGGATTTGTAGCACAGTATATTTTAGGTGTTTTAACTGCATTACAGAAAGCTCTCTAGGGCTAGTATCCATAATACAAAGAGTTCCAATGACTAGATTTTCATTAAAACATATAGGGAAACCCGCAAAAAAAGCTATTAAATTTAAATTTTCGGGAGGAGCATCAATGTCTTTATTAATGTCTGAGATAATTTTGATTTTATTTTGCTGGATGGTATTCTCATTAAGTGCAATAATAGTAGGAGAGATGGGAATATAATCAAAACCTATTTTTGTAACTATTATGGGACTAATAGAGTCTGTTAATGAAATAAATGCAAGAGGCATCTCGCATACCTCGGATGCAAATAATAAAACCGTATTGAATTCCTCTTGAATAGTTCTGTTTTCAAATAATTCGCTTATTTTTTTCTTGTCAAATACAGGCATAGGTTCTTGGTGTAATTGATTAATTAATAATTATTTTGCATCATAGATATAGGTTTTTTAAAGTAATTGTTTCTTTATCAATAAGTTGTGATGTAGATTGGGGGGGAATCAATTACAAAATAACGTCTAATTTATTAAATATAAAAGAATGTTAAAAACTAATAACTTTTTTAACTGATTTAAAATGATGATTTAGCGCGTTTCTTTGATTTGTAAAACATTAATAACTTCTTAAATTATCAAATGGAATGATTTATGAGTTTAACTAGGAGTTGATTTTATTTGTGCTAACAATAATTTTTCAGGTTAAACTTTGTAACTTTGGATTTCAAAAAATAATAGATTTGATCACAAAAGCTACTATAGATACTGTTTTCGAAACTGCTCGGGTAGAGGAGGTTATCGGTGATTTTGTGCAATTAAAACGCGCAGGGAGTAACTTCAAAGGGCTTAGTCCTTTTTCGGAAGAGCGTTCTCCATCGTTTATGGTTTCCCCAGCAAAGGGAATCTGGAAAGATTTTAGTTCTGGAAAAGGAGGGAATTCAGTTGCTTTCTTAATGGAACACTCCCATTTCACTTACCCGGAAGCCATACGGTATTTAGCCAAAAAATACAATATAGAAATTGAGGAAACCGAGCAAACGGATCAAGAAAAAGCCATTACGGATGTACGGGAAAGTATGTATTTGGTATCGGAGTTTGCAAAAAGTTATTTTCATAACACCCTGTTCAATTCTGAAGAAGGCAAAGCAATAGGGTATTCTTATTTTAAAGAAAGAGGATTTACTGCGGATACAATTAAGAAATTTAGTTTGGGATATTCCCCTGAAAGTTGGGATGCCTTTACCAAAGAAGCCTTAGGGAAAGGTTATAAATTAGAGTTTCTAGAAAATACCGGACTCACAATTCCCAGAGATGACAGGCCTTTTGACAGGTTCAAAGGTCGCGTTATGTTTCCTATAGAAAGTATGTCAGGTCGAGTACTTGGTTTTGGAGGCAGAATTCTTACCAACGATAAAAAAGCGGCAAAATACTTGAATTCACCGGAAAGTGAAATTTACCATAAAAGTAAAGTGCTGTATGGTATTTTTCAGGCCAAACAATCAATAGCCAAATTAAATAATTGTTATTTAGTCGAAGGATATACTGATGTAATTCAGTTCAACCAATCCGGAATTGAAAATGTGGTTGCTTCCTCAGGCACGGCGCTTACACCAGATCAAATCCGTTTAATAAACAGATTGACAAAAAATATCACAGTGCTTTTTGATGGTGATGCCGCAGGTTTACGGGCTTCTGTGCGTGGAATTGATCTAATTTTAGAGGAAGGAATGAATGTAAAAGTGTGTACGTTTCCTGATGGGGAAGATCCGGACAGTTTTGCAAAAAAAACATCTTATGAAGCGTTAGTTTTATACTTAGAGAATAACGCAAAAGATTTTATTCAGTTCAAAGCCTCTCTTTTGATGAATGAAGCGAAGAATGATCCCGTCAAAAAAGCAGATCTTATACGGGACATGGTCGTCAGCATTTCGAAAATTCCGGACAGGATTCAACGAGAAATTTATATCCAGGAATGTTCCAGAATAATGGATATTTCAGAGCAGGTTTTACTAAGCACTTTGGCGCAATTAGTCCAAAAAGACGGTATCGAAATTGAAAAAAAACACAAACAAAAGCAATTGCAGAATGCCTTTGACTATGTTAAAAATGACGATACTGTCCAGACTGACAAAGTAGATTCACTGTATCGATTTGAACGTAAAATAATTGAAATCCTATTGCTTTATGGTAACAAGACGGAAAAATTTGAAGAAGTTTTATTAAAGTCAAATAGCGACGGAGAAATTGTGGACGTTACCGAAATAAAAGAATTAAAAGTTTTTCAGAAAATATATTTGAGTTTGCAAGATGATGAAGTAGAATTTGCAAGTCCTATATTTAGAGATATATACAAAAATTTAATCGATTATTATTTGCAAAATGAGAACTCTGGGCTTGATAAATATATAAATCACTACCAGTCAGGTGTTCCTGATGAAGTAACTAATATTATAATGGAAGAGGAAAAAAATGTTTTGCACAATTGGACTGGTCAAAATATTTTCCCTAAAAGTAAAGAAGAAATGTTAAATCAGGATGTTTCGGACACATTGCTTACTTTAAGATGGTTTCTGCTTAGTGAGATTATTGAAGAGTTGAAAAACTCCGTTTCTAACGATCCGGAATCAGATAATATGGAGTCATTGTCTTTAGCAATGAGTTATATCGAGTTGCGAGGTAAGTTTTCAAAAAAATTAGGGCGAGTTGTGGTACGATACCATTAAAGGCTACACAATCTATAAATCAAAAAGCGCTGTATCTCTGAAATTTGATACAGAGATACAGCGCTTTTATTAATTGTAATGAATCACATGTAATCCATTCTTTTTTTTAAATTGCCTAGACGTGGTTAGGCCTCAATGGTACTAAACGATTTCTAACGTTTTTGCTTTGTTTACTAAATCTACTAGATTAGTAACATTTAGTTTTGTTAACAATCGCAGTTTGTACGTACTAATCGTTTTTTCATTTAGTTTAAGAATAGTCGCGATCTCGTGGTTTTTCTTTCCATCACTTAGATAACGCAAAACCTCCACTTCCCGGTTGGAAAGCTTACGATACAATCTTTCACTCTTGCTTTGTTTTGCAATTAAGGCTAAATTTTTCTTTACAGTCTCATTCATGATTATTTTTCCTTGGTGGACTTTAACAATCGACTGACCTAAGGTTTCTAGTTTTTCAGATTTGTGCACAAAGCCAGATACTCCGGCTTTAATGGCATTTGGCGCATAAATCTGTTCTGAAAGACCACTGAAGATAATGATTTTAGTTTTTGGAAAATTTTTCAAAAGTGCTTTCACTTCAAAAATACTGGAAAGACCTTCCAGTTCCAAGTCTAATATCAATACATCAATGTCTTTTGTTAAAAGTATATCCCGTACCATCAAAAAGTTACCAACATTGGCTACTATTGATATCTCGGCATTGTCTTTAAAGTAAGATTTTACTCCAAAATGCACAACGGGGTAATTGTCGGCTATACATACTTTAATCATGATTTTAGTTTTTTAGAATTATTTATTATTGGAAATGTAAAATTAATAAATAAATTCTGTAATTAATTGTAAATCAATATAAAATATCATTTCTTTAATCTTTTGGGATAAAACAAACTGGTATTGCGGTCATTTTATGTTGATTATTAGTGTTTAATCGTTTGTAGATTTCAAAAACAATTTTGTCTCTTCCGGTAAAATTTTCGATTGATTTTCCAGCGTGATCTTCTGCCATTGCCCACTCTAGCTCATTATAGCTGGCGCCTAATTGATCTTCATCGGTTCTTTCATCTCCAAATAATCCGTCGGTTGGCGGTGCTTTCAAAATAGAATCTGGAATTTTTAAATAGTTGCCTAAAAGATAGACTTCTGACTTCATTAAGTCGGCAATAGGGCTTAAATCAACACCTCCATCGCCATATTTAGTATAAAAACCAACGCCAAAATCCTCTACTTTATTTCCCGTTCCGGCAACTAATAAACAATGAATGCCTGCAAAATAATACAATGTGGTCATTCTTAAGCGAGCTCGGGTGTTAGCCAGGGATAGGTTTACTTTAGAAATATCTGAATGATTACCGGGCACTATTTTTTTGAAACTCTCAAAAACAGATGTCAAATCAGCTTCCACGCTAGTTACGTTAGGGAATCTTTTTTTTAATTGTTCGATATGTTCCCGGCCTCTTGTTACATGGCTTTGCGCTTGATGGATGGGCATTTCAATACATAAAACCTGCAGTCCGGTCTGGGCGCATAGTGTAGAGGTTACCGCTGAATCAACTCCCCCTGAAATCCCAATAACAAATCCGTTCACTTTAGCATTTTCAGCATATGTTTTTAACCAATTTACAATAAGAGTATTTATTTTTTCGACGGGTAGTGCCCTTTTTTTAGTCATAATAGTTTACGTTTTAAAAAGTAGGAATGTATATTTGCACACTAAATTAGTTGCAGATGGGTTTCCTTAAATTCTGTGGTAACAAATTTAATTAATAATTATGAAAATAGATCTGTTGTCCCTCGTCTTTTGCCTCTTTTTTTTGTCATGTGATAAGAAAAGTAAAGTAGAGAATACTATTGCTGCAATTCCTGTACAAGTAAAATTAGAACGATTTGATAAAATATTTTTTGAAACGCCACCAAAAGACTTAGAGAAAATAAAAAATGAGTTTCCTTTCTTTTTTCCTCCAGGAAATGACAACAGCGTTTGGCTGAATAAAATGCAGGATCCAATCTGGAGAGAATTATATACGGAAGTACAAAAAAAATATGCTGATATTGAACCGGTAAAAGAAGAATTAGAAGGTGTGCTTAAGCATATTAAATACTATTTTCCTGAAACAAAAATACCAAAAGTGATTACCGTAATTGCTGAGATGGACTATAATAATAAAGCCATTTATGCAGACAGTCTGGTTATTATCTCACTTGAATTGTATTTAGGGAAAGACCATAAATTTTATCAGTTTCCCAATTATTTAAAACAAAATTTTGAACAAAGACAGATTGCACCAGATGTAGTTTCGAGTTTTTCAACACGTAAAATTCCTCCTGTTTTAGATAAGGATTTGCTGAGTCAGATGATTTATTGTGGAAAACAATTGTATTTAAAAGACTTGCTTTTGCCAAAGTATACAGAAGCCGAAAAAATAGGGTATACGCCAGAGCAATTAGTATGGTGTCAAGAAAATGAAAGTTACATGTGGCGTTATTTTATTGAGAAAGAATTACTTTACAGTAATGATCAAAAGTTAATTCCACGATTTATAAATCCAGCACCATTTTCTAAGTTTTATCTGGAAATAGACAATGAATCTCCAGGCCGGGTTGGTGCCTGGATCGGTTGGCAAATAGTGCGATCCTATATGAATAATAAGGACGCAGGTATTGCAGATCTGTTAAAAAAAGATGCGAAAGAAATATTTAAACAATCAAAATACAAACCTAAAAAGTAATGGCAAATACACATACCTCAGAAATTAAGTTTCTAATTGAATTAGATGAAAATAAGGTTCCGGAAAAATTAATGTGGACCGCTAAAGATGGCGGAGTAGAGCTGGAGGAAGCCAAAGCAATAATGTTGTCTATTTGGGATAGCAAAGCAAAAGAAAGTATGCGCATTGATTTGTGGACGAAGGAAATGCCGGTAGATGAAATGAAAATTTTCTTTCACCAGACTTTAGTGGCAATGTCTGAAACTTTCAAGCGTGCTACTGATGATGAAAAAATGGCGGATACGATGAAAGATTTTTGCGATTATTTTGCTGAAAAATTGGAGCTCACAAAGTAAATTTTTGTATTGTTTTGCAAAAAAATCCCAAGACTAAAGTGTAGTTTTGGGATTTTATTGCAATGCTCTTAGATTGTTTTCTAAAACTGGCTGTTGTTTTTAAAAACTTCCTGATTTACTTCTTCAATGTAATTTAATACGTCCTCTTTTCCGGTAGATTCAGTCGCTGATGTGACAAAGTAATGCGGCATTTCGGCCCAGTTATTCGCAAACATTTTCTTTTTATAAGCGGCTACGTGAGAGTCTATTTTTACCTTGCTGATTTTGTCCGCTTTCGTGAAAACTATACAAAAAGGAATTTCGCTTTCACCCATATACGACATGAATTCAATGTCGATAGTTTGTGCTTCGTGACGAATATCAATCAAAACAAAAGCACAAACAAGTTGCTCTCTGGTCTCAAAATAATCAGTGATGAATTCTTGAAAAATAGATTTTGTTTTTTTAGAAACTTTAGCATATCCATAACCGGGTAGATCGACAAGAAACCAATTGTTGTTAATTAAAAAATGATTAATCAATTGGGTTTTTCCTGGTCTGCCGGATGTTTTAGCTAATTTTTTTTGGTTGGTCAGCATATTTATCAAAGAGGATTTTCCTACATTTGATCGACCTATAAAAGCATATTCCGGTAAAAAGTCTTTTGGACATTTTGCCACATCAGAGTTGCTAATAACAAATTCGGCGGTATTAATTTTCATTTTTGCTAGGTATAAAATTCTCCTTTTACGATTTGTGTACGGATAAATGAGTGTTTGTAAGCCACTCCTCAAGTAAGCGATTGAATTCCTCCGGATGTTCCATCATGGCCGCATGACCACAGTTATCGATCCAATATAAAGTAGAATTAGGTAATAATTTATTGAACTCTTCTGCTACATCTGGAGGGGTGACTTTGTCATTTTTCCCCCAAATAAGACAGGTTTGAACATGCATTTTAGGTAAATCTTTTGCCATATTATGGCGAATGGCACTTTTTGCAATAGTCAGTGTTTTGATCAATTTCATGCGGTCGTTAACAGACTCGTACACTTCGTCTATAAGTTCTTTAGTCGCAACTTTTGGATCATAAAATACATCTTCTGCTTTTTTCTTAATGTATTCATAGTCCCCCCTTTTTGGGTAGCTATCGCCCATGGCACTTTCGTAAAGACCTGAACTTCCGGTTATTACAAGACCGGCTACTTTTTCAGGATACATTTTAGTGTGGTACAATGCAATATGGCCACCAAGTGAATTTCCTAAAAGGATAACACGATCTAATCCTTTAAAAGTGATGAAATCCTTGACATATTTTGCAAAACTTTTCACGTTAGTTTTTAAAATATTTTGAGTATATATCGGTAAATCTGGAATAATTATTTTATATCCTCTTGTAGAAAAGTAGCTGGCAACGGTATCAAAGTTGCTAAGTCCCCCCATAAGTCCGTGTAAGATTACGATTGGAGTTCCTTCACCAGCTTCATAATAGCTGTATCTGCCTTCTTTTTTGTAGTGTTTTTCCATTTTTTGTAAATGCGGATTTTCAATTTTGACAAATATAGGATTTAATAAATAAAAATGGATTTTTAGAACAATTTTTAATTGTAAAATTATCCCACTTTAGATAAAATTTAGTTGTTTTTTTTTAGGATTTAGCAACAAATTTCTATGTAAATGCCTTTTATTTTTACATTAAAAAAATCAAATTTCATTGGTTTTGGCAGTCTTTTTTCTATAACGATCTCTTTCTTACAAATTAAGCAGAATGGGTTAATGGCCTGATTGTCCAAAAAGTAAGGGTTTTTGTTTGAAAGTGGTTAAACTTATTAACAAAGTGGGGTATAGTGGTAGATAGTGGTAATATTTTTTATATTTTTGCTCAACATCATTTAATATTTTTTCTTGGATACAATTATTGGAACATATGAATGTAAAGTTGATGCTAAAGGAAGGGTGCTGTTGCCGGCGCCTTTGAAAAAGCAATTGGCACCTTCACTTCAAAACGGATTTGTTTTGAAGCGTTCCGTTTTTCAGCCCTGTCTGGAGTTATATCCCATGGAGGAGTGGAATGTAATGATGCAAAAAATCAATAAACTCAATCGATTTGTAAAGAAAAACAATGACTTCATCCGCAGGTTTACTGCAGGCGTAAAAGTGGTTGAGATCGATGCATTAGGACGATTATTGGTACCTAAAGATTTAGTAGTTTTTGCCAGTATTACAAAAGAGGTAGTGTTTTCGTCAGCCGTAAACATTGTGGAAATTTGGAATAAAGAATGGTATGAAAAATCAATAAATGGGGAAGATGTTGATTTTGCAGATTTAGCAGAGGAAGTAATGGGAAATATAAATGACAACGACGATGGAATATCATAATCCGGTTTTGCTTCAGGCATCAGTAGATGGTTTAAATATTAAGCCAGATGGCATTTATGTTGATGTCACTTTTGGGGGTGGCGGTCATTCAAAAGAAATTTTGAAAAGGCTAGGGCCGGATGGAAAGTTGTTTGCTTTTGATCAGGACGAAGATGCATTAGCAAATGCTTTGCCGGACGAAAGATTTACGCTGATTAACGAGAATTTTCGTTTTGTAAAGCGGTTCTTGCGTTTTTACGGTGTGAAAAGTGTGGATGGTATCTTAGCAGATTTAGGTGTTTCATCGCATCAGTTTGATGTTCCGGAAAGAGGGTTTTCGACTCGTTTTGATGCCGATCTGGATATGCGAATGAGTCAAAAAAATGATTTGAATGCCTATAAAGTGGTCAATGAATATGATGAAGCAAATCTAAAAAGAGTGTTTTTGGATTATGGCGAATTGAAAAATGCTCCTGTTTTGGCAAGAACAATTGTAGAGGCAAGAGAGCTGCAGCCAATCAAAACAACAGATGAGTTGAAAGCCGTTTTGGCGCGATATTTACCGGAAAGAGTTCGAAATAAAATATTAGCCCAAATATATCAGGCCATTCGAATTGAGGTAAATCAGGAAATGGATGTTTTGAAAGAGTTTTTAGAGCAATCTCTGGAAATATTAAATCCAGCAGGGAGATTAAGTGTAATATCCTATCATTCCTTAGAAGATAGATTGGTAAAAAGATTTATCAAAAACGGAATGTTCGAAGGAGAGCCGGAAAGAGATTTTTTTGGTAACTTTTCTGTTCCTTTTAAAACCATTGGTAAACTAACAGTTCCGAATGCCGAAGAAATAAAAGCAAATAACAGAGCGCGAAGTGCAAAATTAAGAATTGCTGAAAAAATATAATCCCCACCCGGCCTCCCCAAAAGGGAGGAGCCAAACAGGAAAAATAAATATTAACTTTTAATATCTCGGCTCCCTCTCCTTTGGAGGGGGTCGGGGAGAGGACAAATGAAAAACGGAGTGTATAGCATATTGAAAGCGAAGTTTCTTATTGATGATGATGCTGTCAAAAACTGGCGGTTCATTGTTTTTATCCTTTTGTTAGCTATTGTTATGATTGCAAATACTCAGCGATTTGAGCAAAAAGTATTTAAAATTACGGAGCTCACCGGACGGGTTAAAGAGTTGCGTTCCGAATTTGTAGATCGGCGGTCTGAGTTAATGAAATTAAAAATGGAATCAACGGTTTCTGAAAAAATGATAGAAAAAGAAATCTTTCCTTCAACAGTTCCGCCAATTAAAATAAAAGTTAAAAAAGAGGAAGATAAAAGCTTCTTTAAAAAATTATGGCAGTAGAAGATAAATACATATCCTACAGAATTTATCTGGTCGCATTTGGAATTTTCCTGATGGCGATCGCGATAGCCGTAAAATTAACAAATATTCAATGGGTAGAGGGTGATTATTATAGAAAATTAGCCAAACAAAGAACCGTTAAAAATTTTATTATTCCGGCCAATAAGGGGAATATTTATTCTGCTGATGGAAGTCTTTTGGCTACATCAATTCCAAATTATGAAATACGCTTTGATGCACTTGCTTCAAAAACAGAATTATTTGAGAAGAATGTGAAACCATTATCAGACTCTTTGGCTCTATTGTTAGGGAAATCAGCAAATTATTTTGAAAATGAATTAAGAAAAGCCCGGGGCAATAAAAACAGATATTATTTAGTGGCCCGAGATTTAAGTTATACAGAATATGTTAGAATCAAAGGGTTTCCTTTATTTAATCTTGGTGCTTATAAAGGAGGAATTATTGTAGAACAGGAAACCATAAGAGAGCATCCTATTGGAAAAATTGCAGAACGTACTGTAGGGTATGAGCGAACATCAAACGGGCAATCGCTGGATGGAAAAGGAATTGAATGGGCTTTTAGGAATTATCTAAATGGTAAAGACGGTAAAATATTAAAACAGAAAATAGCCAAGGGACAGTGGAAGCCCATACGCGATGTTAATGAAGTAGACCCTCAGGATGGCTATGATGTGATATCAACAATTGATGTTTATATTCAGGATATCGCACATCATGCTTTGCTTAAACAGTTGGAATTGTATCAGGCAGATCATGGTTCTGTAGTGGTTATGGAAACTAAAACGGGTCATGTGAAAGCAATTTCTAATTTAGGAAGAGCAAAAGACGGAACGTACTACGAAACCACTAATTACGCAGTAGCGGAGTCTCATGAACCGGGTTCTACCTATAAATTAGCGGATTTGATGGCACTTCTGGAAGATAAAAAAGCGGATACCAGTTCTGTTTATGACAGCAAAGGAGGAGTCGTTGTATATTCAGGTAAAAAAGTGCGTGATTCCCACAAAGGCGGTTATGGAAAAATTTCTTTAGCAAGAGGTTTTGAACTTTCGTCTAATACCATCATGGTTCAGGCGGTGTATGAAGCGTACAAAAATAACCCGTCGCAATTTGTCAATCATCTTAATGATTTTGGATTAAACAAAACTTTAGGACTCTCCATCAAAGGGGAGGGCGTGCCTTATATCCCTCAGCCAGGCGATAAAAACTGGTCAAATATTTCGCTTCCTTGGATGGCTTTTGGATATGGAGTCCACATAACTCCCATGCAGACACTGGCATTTTATAATGCGGTTGCCAATGATGGGGAAATGGTAAAGCCTCAATTTGTTTCTGAAATAAAAGAATGGAACAGAACCATCAAAAAATATGAGAAAGAAGTTTTGAATCCAAGAATTTGTTCCCCACAAACTATTTCCAAATTAAGGGCAGTTCTGGCAAATGTTGTCAAAAAAGGAACGGCTTCTAAATTATATTCAAAAGATTTTTCGATGGCAGGAAAAACAGGAACAGCGGCGGTGAATTACGGAAAGGCTGGAGGAACTGGAAAATATTATGCGTCGTCTTTTGTGGGCTACTTCCCGGCAGACAAACCAATGTATTCTTGTATAGTTGTGGTGCATAAACCAAGTACAGCGCTAAATAATTATTACGGTGCGGATGTGGCTGGGCCCGTTTTTAAGAGAATCGCACAAAAAATATTTACCGATGCCCCTTCGACAAATGAAATTAAAAATTTAGATAGAAAGATACCAAAACAAGAAAATAATTATGATTCTTATTTTGTGAAATCTCAGAACAAACAACAGTTTATACCCAATGTAAAAGGAATGCCAGGAATGGATGCTGTTGCTTTATTAGGAAATTTGGGAGTCAAAGTAAAGGTCGTAGGAGTTGGAAAAGTGAAAAAACAGTCGCTTGAAGCAGGTCAAAATATTCTAAAAAACACAACGATACTATTGGAATTATCATGAGTATACTAAAAGACATATTATACAAAGTAGCCATTGAAGCCGTAATGGGTTCGACGGATATTGCTGTAAACAAAATAGATTTCGATTCTAGAAAAATTGAGTCTAACGATGTTTTTGTAGCAATTCGTGGGTCAATATCAGACGGTCATGATTTTATAGGAAAAGCAATCGCATTAGGAGCAGTTGCGGTGATTTGTGACACATTTCCGGAAATTATTGAAAAAGGAATTACGTACGTTCAGGTAAAAGATACGAATTCAGCCTTGGCATTTATGGCCTCTAATTATTTTGGGGATCCTTCTAAGAACCTGAAATTGGTTGGAATTACAGGAACAAACGGGAAAACCACAATTGCTTCTTTGTTGTATCAATTGTTTAAAAAGGCAGGGTTTAAAGTGGGATTGCTCTCAACAGTTAAAATTTTAGTTGATGATATTGAATATAAAGCCACACACACGACTCCGGATTCGATTACTATAAATTACTATTTGAATGAAATGGTCAAAAATGGAGTCGACTATTGTTTTATGGAAGTCAGTTCTCATGGTATTCACCAAAAAAGAACCGAAGCCTTGCATTTTGGAGGGGGTATTTTTACTAATTTGTCTCATGATCATTTGGATTATCATCCAACGTTTGCAGAATACAGAGATGTAAAAAAGGCCTTCTTTGATAATTTGCCTAAAACTGCCTTCGCATTATCGAATATTGATGATAAAAATGGGCAAGTAATGTTACAAAATACAACAGCCAAAAAATGTACGTATGCCTTAAAATCGTATGCGGATTATAAAGCGCAAATCCTGGAAAATCAATTGTCCGGTTTGTTGTTGAAAATAAACGGAAATGAAGTTTGGGTTAAGCTGATAGGAACATTTAATGCGTATAATTTAGTAGCTATTTATGGAGCGGCAGTCGAATTAGGAATGGAAAGTCTGGAAGTACTTCGTTTATTGTCGGATTTAGAAAGTGTTTCGGGACGTTTCCAATTTATTGTTTCTGCTTCAAATATTACCGCTATTGTAGATTATGCCCATACGCCGGATGCTTTAGAAAATGTACTAAAAACCATCAATGACATTCGCACCAAAAATGAACAGTTGATCACCGTTGTGGGGTGCGGTGGTAATAGAGACAAAAGCAAGCGCCCTATTATGGCCGGAATTGCCGCTGAATGGAGTGATACAGCAATTTTCACTTCGGATAATCCAAGAAATGAAAATCCGGAAGTGATTATCACCGAAATGGAACACGGTGTAGCCGCTCAAAACTATAAAAAAGTGCTGTCAATAACCGATAGAAAGCAAGCCATAAAAACCGCATGTCAATTGGCACAGCCCAACGATATTATTTTAATTGCTGGAAAAGGGCATGAGACGTATCAGGAAATAAATGGAATTCGCCTTGATTTTGATGACATGGAAATAGTTAAAAAAACACTAGGCCAACTGGGAAAATAAAAGTTTAACCGGAGTAACTGTTTATTTGTTTATGGGAATATCCAAATAACCGATTAACCAAATAACCAAAAAAAGATAAACCAAATAAACAAAGAGATATGCTATACTATTTATTTGAATATTTAGACAAAACACTTGACGTTCCGGGAACCGGTGTTTTTCAGTACATCACTTTTAGATCTGCATTAGCATTGATGCTTTCGTTGTTGTTATCAACAATTTACGGAAAAATTATAATTCGCTTTTTGCAAAGACAGCAAGTGGGTGAAACCGTGCGAGAGCTTGGTTTAGCTGGTCAGAACGAAAAAGCGGGGACGCCGACCATGGGTGGATTAATCATTATTTTTGCTACGCTGGTACCGGTATTATTATTTGCAAAATTGCATAATATCTACATTGTGTTATTGATTGTTACCACGCTTTGGATGGGGACTATTGGTTTTATAGATGATTATATTAAAATTTTCAAAAGAGACAAACAAGGATTAAAAGGAATATTTAAGGTTGTTGGTCAAGTGGGTTTAGGTCTCATTGTGGGAATCGTCTTGTATTTTCATGCCGGGGTTACAGTGAGAACGGATATTGGTAAAGCCAATGTTTTCAAGGCTTCTACTGAAAATGTAGTTTTTCAAGCGCCGCTCGAAGAAAAATCAACTGCAACAACGATTCCTTTTTTTAAAAATAATGAATTCGATTATGCGGAACTATTAGCATGGACTGGGGAAGGATATGAAAAATGGGCTTGGTTGATTTTTATTCCGGTTGTTATTTTTATTATCACCGCTGTTTCTAATGGAGCTAATTTGACTGATGGAATAGATGGTTTGGCAGCAGGAACATCCGCGATTTCAGTATTGGCACTGGGAATATTTACGTTTGTTTCGGGAAACATTATTTTCTCTAATTATCTGAACATCATGTATATCCCTAATTCAGGGGAAATGACAGTCTTTATTGCGGCTTTTGTTGGATCGTTAATCGGGTTTCTTTGGTACAATTCGTATCCGGCATCTGTTTTTATGGGTGATACAGGAAGTTTAACAATAGGCGGAATTATTGCAGTTCTGGCAATTGCAGTCCGCAAAGAAATGCTGATTCCTTTATTGTGCGGAATTTTTCTTGTCGAAAATTTATCTGTGATTCTTCAGGTCAGTTATTTCAAGTATACCAAGAAACGCTTTGGCGAAGGCCGAAGAATATTTTTAATGTCGCCTTTGCATCACCATTATCAGAAAAAGGGCTATCACGAAAGTAAAATTGTGACCCGGTTTTGGATTGTTGCCATCATGCTGGCCATTTTGTCAATCGTTACTTTAAAATTAAGATAACATGAGGCTAGTAATTTTAGGTGGAGGCGAAAGCGGTGTTGGCACTGCTATTCTGGGTAAGAAAAAAGGATATGATGTTTTTGTGTCTGATTTTGGAAAGATAAAAGAGAATTACAAAGAGGTTCTTCTTATTAATGAAATAACCTGGGAAGAGCAGCTGCATACGGAAGAATTGATTTTGAATGCTGATGTGGTGATGAAAAGTCCCGGAATTTCGGATAATTCTCCAATTGTAAAAAAATTAAAGGAGAAAGGAATCTCGGTAATTTCTGAAATTGAGTTTGCTGCTCCTTACACTGAGGCTACCATTATAGGGATAACTGGGAGTAACGGAAAGACCACCACTACAATGCTGACACATCATTTGCTAAAAGCAGCGGGGCTAAATGTAGGATTGGGGGGCAATATAGGAAAGAGTTTTGCCTGGCAAGTTGCTGATAATAAATATGATTTGTATGTGCTTGAATTGAGTAGTTTTCAGCTGGACGGGATTGAAAATTTCAAACCGCATATTGCCATAATTACCAATATAAGCCCGGATCATCTGGATCGATATAATTATAAATATGAAAATTATATTGACGCAAAATTCAGGATTACGATGAATCAGACTCAGGAGGATTACCTCATTTACGATGCGGATGACGAAGCCATCAATGAATGGTTCAAAACACACACAACAAAGGCGAAATTAATTCCTTTTTCATTGACTAAAACATTCAACGAAGGAGCTTATATACAAAACAACAAAATGGAAATAAAGATTAATCAGGAAGAGTTTACAATGGACACCGAACACATTGCTTTAGAAGGGAAACATAACATGAAAAACGCAATGGCAGCAACTTCTGTGGCAAAATTAATGCAAATAAGAAAAGCTACAATTCGGGAGAGTCTTTCTAATTTTCAAGGAGTAGAACACCGTTTAGAAAAAGTTTTTAAAATCCAAAACGTGCAGTATATTAATGATTCTAAAGCAACGAATGTGAACGCTACTTTTTTTGCATTAGACAGTATGAATGCTCCTACGGTATGGATTGTGGGCGGGGTTGATAAAGGAAATGATTACAATGAATTGATGTCCTTAGTGCGTGAAAAAGTTAAAGCGATTATCTGCCTTGGTGTGGATAATAAAAAGATAATTGATGTTTTTGGGAATGTGGTTGACATGATGATTGAAGTGTCCAGTATGGATGATGCGGTGAGAATGGCACAACGAGTGTCAGAAAAAGGAGACGTAGTGTTATTGTCCCCGGCATGTGCCAGTTTTGATTTATTTGAAAATTATGAGGACAGAGGAAATCAGTTTAAACTAGCCGTTAGAAATTTATAGAAAAGTGTAAGGTTGAACAACTTTACACTTTAAACACAATGATACTTCAAACCCAAACTTACAATGAAGCAACTAATAAACAATTTGAAAGGAGATAGAGTAATTTGGTCATTCGTGGCTTTATTGGCTTTGTTTTCCTTTATGCCTGTTTTTAGTGCGAGTAGTAACTTGGCCTATCTTGGTCGGGGAACCGGAAATACATTGGGCTATTTAGTCAAACATTTGGCTCATATTTGTATTGGTTTTTTAATTATTTACTGGGTTCATAAAGTACCGTATCATTATTTTCGGGCTATTTCTAAAGTAGGATTGCCCGTTGTTTGGGTTTTATTGGCCTACACATTAATCAAAGGAACAGTTATTGCCGGCGCTAATGCCAGTCGATGGATTCAGGTTCCGTTTATTGGGGTCACGTTCCAAACGTCAACATTGGCCTCAATAGTGTTGTTTATTTTTGTAGCGCGGTACTTGTCTAAAACCAGAGAAGTCCCTATTACTTTTAAGTCTTCTATTTGGGAGCTTTGGACGCCGGTATTCATTACCTTAATGTTTATTTTGCCAGCTAATTTCTCAACAACGGCATTGATTTTTTCGATGGTATTGATGTTGGTTTTTATTGGAAAATATCCTATCAAATACATTGCAGTCATTCTGGGTTCAGGAATTGTATTTCTGGCCTTTTTTATTCTGCTTTCAAAAGCGTTCCCTGATTCGAAATTTTTTAGTAGGGTAGGAACTTGGGGAAACAGAATTGAAAGTTTTACCACAGATAAACCAGAGGAAGACGATTACCAAATTGAAAAAGCGAAAATTGCAATTGCATCCGGAAAAATATACGGATTAGGTCCGGGGAAAAGCATTCAAAAGAACTTTTTGCCACAATCTTCTTCTGATTTTATTTTTGCAATTATTGTAGAAGAATATGGGCTCATTGGAGGTTTAGGCGTGCTTACACTATACTTATTGTTGTTGTTCCGATTTGTTATTGCCTCACACAAAGCCACCACGCTCTTTGGGAAATTAGTAGTCATAGGTTTGGGTTTTCCAATGATATTCCAGGCCATGGTCAACATGGCTGTTGCTGTAGAATTATTGCCGGTCACTGGACAAACATTACCCTTGATTAGCAGCGGAGGAAGTTCTATCTGGATGACGTGTTTTGCCCTTGGAATCATTATTAGTGTGACCAAAAAAGAAGAAGAGATCGTACAAGAATTGAAAGAAGCAGCCAAAAGGGAAGAAGCACTTCAGAAATTAATCGATAGGGAACTAGAAGAAGAAACAGTGGTTGAGGAATCCTATTCTATTGAAGATAAAGCGAAAAATCCATTGCAGGCAGTTTTAAATAAATAAGTTGTTTTATAAAAACACAATAACGCAGTAATTGATTGAAAATGAAACAGTATAAATTCATATTAAGTGGAGGTGGAACGGGTGGGCATATCTATCCGGCAATTGCTATTGCTAATGAATTGAAAACTCGTTTTCCGGACGCTGATTTCCTTTTTGTAGGGGCCAAAGATAAAATGGAAATGCAAAAAGTACCTCAGGCAGGCTACAAAATAATAGGGTTATGGATTGCAGGATTACAAAGACGATTCACCTTTGATAACACTCTTTTTCCAATAAAACTGATTAGTAGTTTATTGAAATCACGTACTATAATCAAACAATTTAAACCAGATGTAGTAATAGGAACAGGTGGTTTTGCCAGTGGACCGTTGTTACAGATAGCAGCGCTTTGCGGAATTCCAACACTGATTCAGGAACAAAATTCCTTTCCAGGAATTACCAATAAATTGTTAAGCAAAAGAGCCAACAAGATTTGTGTGGCTTACGAGAATTTACAGCGATTTTTTCCGAAAGAAAAAATGATTTTGACTGGAAATCCTGTGCGTCAGGATTTAATTGATATTGACAGTAAAAGAGCGGAGGCAATTCGCTATTTTGATTTAGATCCCAATAAAAAAACGCTTTTGGTATTAGGAGGAAGTCTAGGTGCAAGAAGAGTAAATCAGTTGATTGCTAAAGAAATTCTAACTTTTTCAGCCCATAATGTACAAGTGATCTGGCAATGTGGGAAATTGTATTTTGAGGAGTATAAATATTGTCAAGAAAATGAAAACATACAAATTCATTCTTTTATTGACCGGATGGATTTAGTATATGCAGCAGCAGATTTTGTGATTTCCCGGGCAGGAGCATCTTCTGTTTCGGAATTATGCATTGTTGGTAAACCGGTGATTTTTATCCCTTCGCCTAATGTTGCAGAGGACCATCAAACTAAAAATGCGCAAGCTGTAGTAGATAAAAATGGAGCAATTCTGCTTAAAGAAAATCAACTGGACACACAATTTAGTGTTGTTTTTGAGTCCTTGGTCAATGATCCGGAAAAACAGAAAGAACTTAGTGAAAACATAAAACAGTTGGCTCTGCCAGAAGCAACAAAACAAATTGTAGATGAAATAATTAAATTAGTCCAAATCCGAAAGGCATAAAGTCAAATGACTTTAAAACTTTAAGGCTTTAAGACTTTTAGACATAAAAAAATGAACTTAAATCAAATACATAACGTCTATTTTATAGGGATTGGAGGAATCGGGATGAGTAATCTGGCTCGTTATTTTCGCAATTTGGGAAAGCAAGTTTCGGGTTATGATAAAACGCCTTCTGTTCTTACTACGGAGTTAATTGAAAGTGGAATTTCAATTCATTTCGAAGACAGTATTGATTTGATTCCAAAAGATTTTTATCTAGACAATACACTGGTAATTATTACTCCGGCTGTTCCTAAGACGCATTCTGAGTGGAATTTTTTTGTAGAAAGAAATTACCAAATCAAAAAAAGAGCCGAAGTTTTAGGGTTAATTACAAAAGACACCTTTTGTTTTGCGGTTGCCGGAACACATGGTAAAACAACTACATCAGGGATTTTAGGCCATCTTTTGTACGAAAGTGGTGCTGATGTTACCGCGTTTATTGGTGGAATAGTCGAAAATTATAATTCAAATTTAATAGGAAGCGGTTCAACCGTGACTGTAGTTGAAGCGGATGAATTTGACCGTTCCTTTTTGCATTTGCATCCTAATATTGCATGTATTACCTCAATGGATGCGGATCATTTAGATATTTATGGAACCAGTGAAGCAATAGAAGCTTCTTTCATTGAATTTGCTTCTAAAATAGAAGATAAAAACAATCTTTTCATAACAAAAGAATTGCCATTAGAAGGCATCACTTGTGCAGTAAACGAAGCGGCTGTTTACAAGGCATTTAATGTTAGAGTAGGAAACGGCAGTTACGTTTTTGATGTGCAAACGCCTACCGAAATAATTAGAGATTTACATTTTGGTTTACCGGGAAGACATAATTTAATGAATGCATTAATGGCTATTGCAATGGCTAACTTATTCGGCACCCCAACCGATGTCATTGCAAAAGGCATTGCATCATTCAAAGGAATAAAAAGAAGGTTTTCGTATCAAATAAAAACGGATAGAAAAGTATATATAGATGATTATGCGCATCATCCTACAGAGATAAATGCCGTGCATCAGGCAGTCAGCGAATTGTATCCAAATCAAAAAGTATTGGCTGTTTTTCAACCTCATTTGTTTAGTAGAACCAGAGATTTTGTGGATGATTTTGCTAAAAGTTTATCCGCCTTTGATGAGGTTGTTTTATTAGATATTTATCCGGCTCGTGAATTGCCAATGGAGGGTGTTAACGCACAATGGTTGATGAGTAAAATGACTAATAACCATAAAAAAATAGTTTCTAAAGAGGATTTAATTCCAACAATTTTAGCAAGCAATGCTACTGTAATAGTAACAATTGGAGCAGGAGATATTGGAGAATTAGTACCAATCATAAAAAAAGCGATACATGAAAGTATTTAATTGGACCAATATTAGATTATTGCTCATGGTTGTGGTAGTGATTTTTCTTTTTTCGTTTACATCAGATCGAAATAAAAATAGAAAACTGTCTAAATCTGTCGTTGTTTTTGTAGGGGATAACGCTCCTTTTGTGCGGCAAGAAACGGTTGATAAATTGTTAATAGAAAATAAAAAAGAGGCATCAAGCATTCAAAAAGTTAATTTAGATTTGAATAAGTTGGAATCCACTCTCGATGCACATGCGATGATTGAAAAATCACACGTATTTGTAACCATTGACGGGGTGTTAAAAGCAGTAGTCAAACAAAAAAATCCTATTGCCAGGGTTTTTGGTGAGAAAGGTTCTTTTTACATTGATTACGAAGGGAATAGAATGCCGTTATCAACTAATTTTACAGCAAGAGTTCCGCTTGTTTCAGGGAGAATAAATAAAAACAACAACGAAGATTTAACTAGTTTACTTCGCATGATTTATGAAGATGATTTTTTGAAAAAAAACATCATTGGAGTTCAAATTATGCCAAATGGAAGCTTAAAAATGTTAAACAGAAATTTTGACTATCAAATAGATTTTGGTAAATTGATACATGTAGCGCATAAATTTAAAAATTATAAAGCTTTTTTTCAAAAAGCGGTTTTAGACAGTTCGTTGTATAAATATAAGAAAATTGACCTCCGATTTACGGAACAAGTAGTTTGCACTAAATAATAGATAATGGAAAAAGAGAATATTGCAGTAGGTCTAGATATTGGGACAACTAAAATAGTTGCCATGATAGGCAAGAAGAATGAATATGGCAAACTAGAAATTTTAGGTGTAGGAAAATCTAAAAGTTTAGGTGTAGCAAGAGGCGTGGTAAATAATATTACTCAAACCATACAGTCAATACAGCAAGCGATTCAAGAAGCCGAAAATAATTCAGGTTATAAAATAAAAGATGTAGTGGTAGGAATCGCGGGACAACACATCCGCAGTATTCAGCATACTGATTATATCAGCAGAAGCAATCCCGAAGAAGTAATTGGAGGGAATGACATTCAGCTTTTGATTGATCAAGTAAATAAATTGGCCATGTTGCCAGGGGAAGAAATCATACATGTTTTGCCGCAAGAATTTAAAATTGACGGACAATCCGAAATCAAAGAGCCTATAGGAATGTATGGCGGACGATTAGAGTCTAGTTTTCATGTTGTAGTGGGGCAAGCTTCATCGATACGTAATGTAGGCAGATGCATTCAAAGTTCCGGAATCGAATTATCAGGTTTAACATTAGAACCATTGGCTTCAGCAGATGCCGTTTTGAGTCAGGAAGAAAAAGAAGCTGGAGTTGCATTGATCGATATTGGTGGAGGAACAACAGATTTGGCTATTTTTAAAGATGGTATTATTCGTCACACAGCGGTAATTCCTTTTGGTGGTAATGTCATTACGGAAGATATCAAAGAAGGATGCTCGATTATTGAAAAACAAGCTGAATTGTTGAAAGTTAAATTTGGTTCTGCTTGGCCAGGAGAAAACAGAGACAACGAAATTGTTTCCATTCCGGGATTAAGAGGCAGAGAACCAAAAGAAATTTCGTTAAAGAATCTTTCCAAAATAATTCATGCGCGTGTTGTTGAGATCGTAGATCAAGTATTTACAGAGGTAAAAGCATACGGTCATGAAGATCCTCGCAAAAAGCTAATTGCAGGGATAGTGCTTACTGGCGGAGGTGCCCAATTGAAACACATCAAGCAATTAGTAGAATACATTACTGGGATGGATACCAGAATTGGATATCCAAATGAACATCTAGCAGGGAATTCTGACGAGGAGATTTCAAGTCCTTTGTACGCAACAGCTGTTGGGTTAGTAATGAAAAGTATTGAGAATAAATCACAGAGTGCAGTTAGAAAAGATGCTGTAGAGCAACCAAGAACATTGGCTTACAGGGCAGCCGCGGCTGAAAATCTAGTGTATGAAATTCCTGAAAAAGAGGAAGAGGAAGAGGAAGAAGGTCAGAATTCAAAAGAAAAACAGAATTCTACCGTAAACAGAATACAGAAAAATTTCTTTGATCGTTATGTTGATAAGATTAAAGACTTTCTGGATAATGCAGAATAGACAGTAAAAACATTCACAAGAATTAATAATAAATATCAAAAACCAAATAAAATGATGAGCAACTCAGAATTTGGAAGTATTTCATTTGATTTACCAAAAAACCAATCAAATGTAATCAAAGTTATTGGTGTAGGTGGAGGCGGAAGTAACGCTATCAATCACATGTTTAAACAAGGGATCAAAGGCGTAGATTTTATCGTATGTAATACGGATTCTCAAGCTTTACAGAGTAGTTCTGTGCCTAATAAAATTCAGCTAGGAGTACACTTAACCGAAGGACTTGGTGCAGGAGCAAACCCGGATGTTGGACAGCAATCAGCTATTGAAAGCATTTCCGAGATTGAAAAAATGTTGGATCGTAATACTAAAATGGTATTTATCACAGCCGGAATGGGTGGTGGTACTGGTACGGGTGCTGCACCAGTAATTGCACAATTGGCTAAAGAAAGAGACATTCTTACGGTGGGTATTGTGACTTTGCCTTTCTTGTTTGAAGGGAAAGTGCGTCAGGAACAAGCCTTAATTGGTATCGAAAAATTACGCAAACAAGTCGATTCTTTAATTGTTATCAATAATAATAAATTAAGAGAAGTATATGGAAATCTTGGTTTCAAAGCAGGGTTTTCAAAAGCAGATGAAGTTTTGGCGACAGCCTCAAGAGGTATTGCCGAAGTAATTACGCATCACTACACCCAGAATATCGATTTAAGAGATGCGAAAACAGTATTGTTTAATAGCGGAACGGCTATTATGGGATCTTCTGTTTCTTCAGGTGAAAACAGAGCGAAGGAAGCGATTATCGCCGCTTTAGATTCTCCTTTGTTGAATGACAATAAAATTACAGGTGCCAAAAACGTATTGTTGCTTATCGTTTCTGGAACTAATGAAATTACAATTGACGAAATAGGAGAGATTAATGATCACATACAAGTGGAAGCAGGCCATAACGCTAACATTATCATGGGAGTTGGTGAAGATGAATCTCTGGGAGACGCTATTGCTGTGACCATTATTGCCACAGGATTTGATATCGAACAACAAAACGAAATTGTAAATACAGAACCAAAAAAAATAATACATACACTAGGGGACGAACAGCGAAGTGTTCATAATCTAACCAACAAGACAGTTGCTGCATTTGATTTGAATATGGAATCACCATCGACTAATTCAAATGAGAGAGTTATTTTTGATTTATTAGAAGATACAGTAGCTGCTCCTGAGCCAGTGGTAACGGTGCCAGTCATTAATAACGAAGAACTAATCGTTATGTCTGAATTTATCAAAAACTTAGATGTGACTTTTGAAATTGTTTCTCCAATAACAGATATTGATTTTACAATCACATCACCTGTCGCCGAGGTTAAAGAGCTAAAGACTATTCAGCCAAAAGCAGTAGAAAGACAGGAACAAACTACATTCTCCTTTGATCTGCCACTTTTTAAAACAGCGCCTGTAGTTCCGGTAGAGGCCAGTAAAATTTTATTTGAATTGACTCCAGAAACGAGTGATATAAGAGTAAATGAAGCCGTTCAATTTGTTCCGGTAACGGAATTGACAGATAACGGAATCATTAAATATTCTCTTGAAGAATATATGGAGCCAGAAAATGATTTCATGGCAAAACCAGTAGCGAAAACTCCAGAGGTTGTAATTCCGGAGGAATTAAACATTACCATGAAACAAGTTGACAGCGCAGCGCTGGTTCCAGTTGACTTTCAAGCAATTTCGCCTACTGAAATGACTATCGAAGAATCATTGCGAATGAGAGCGGATGAAAGAAGGAAAAAATTAAAAGAATTCAATTATAAGTTTCATAACAATGTCTCTAAAATTGAAGAATATGAAAAAGAACCGGCTTACAAAAGATTAGGAATAGACATTTCAAACCATCAAGCTAATAATACGAATTCTAGAATTTCTGTAGGAACGGATAGTAATAATGATTTGCAGCTGCGTTCAAATAATTCATACTTACACGATAACGTGGATTAATGAACTCAAAATAAACTAAGTAACCCGAAAATTTAATTTGATTTTCGGGTTACTTTTTTTGTGTAATCTGAACAAGGCAATTTGTTGTTAATTCCAGTAAATTTTTTTAAATTTGTCGGGCATTAAAAAAGCGGTTGTTTCAAGTCCCGCAAAAAAAGCAGGAGCCTTTACTACCCTTTCGAACATTCAGAAAAGTAGTGGTTTTATAATGAGCATTTCAATAATCGATTTGATAAATAATCGATTAATAAATAAACACTAAATATTATGAGTTTATCAATACACATCATGGACGAAATTAAAACAGCCATGAGAGCCAAAGACACAGTTGCTCTAGAAGCCTTAAGAGCTATTAAATCTGAAATTTTACTAGCGCAAACCGCTACAGGATCAAAAGAAGAAATCTCAGAGGATGATGAAATAAAATTGCTTCAAAAATTAGTAAAAACCCGTAAGGATAGCGCTAAAATTTTTACAGAACAAAATCGTTTGGATTTGGCTGAACCAGAATTAGCACAAATAGCAGTAATAGAAAAATTCTTGCCAGCACAATTAAGCGAAGCAGAAGTAGAAGCTGTAGTAGCAAAAATCATTGCCGAAACTGGTGCCGCAGGCATTGCAGCAATGGGAAAAGTAATGGGATTGGCCGCAGCACAATTAGGTGGAACTGCTGAGGGGAAAACGATCTCTACTATAGTTAAAAAATTATTGACATAGATTTATGATTTAAGAGCAACAGTTTTATATATAGGATATAAAACTGTTGCTGAATAATCTGAAATAATATTGACTGCGTAGTTCAACTGGATAGAATATCAGATTTCGACTCTGAGGGTTGCAGGTTCGAACCCTGCCGTGGTCACTTTAATACCCTGTTTACAGTACTTAACAAACATTTTAGTTAACATTTAGTTATCCATTTTAAAAAACACTCATTTTCTGGGTGTTTTTTAAGTTTATATAAGTAACTGAAATAAATTAAAATTCCCCTCTAATATTAAAAAAAATCTAATTAATCAACTATTAATAGAATTTAATTAAATAATGTTTACACGCACGTAACAGATAATGCAATATTCAATATAATTCAATTGATTGATTTTATACACGCGTAACAGATAGGTGCAAACCTTTATTTTTACGCTTGTTTAATTTGAATTTAATTAGGTAATGCAAAAAAATCGCTCATCTCTGAACGGTTGTTTTTACATCATAAGTAAATTTTCAATTATGCCCAACGGGTAACGATATCAAATAATTTCATTTTGTCCGATTTAAGTATTTGAAAGTTCGAATGAAATTAATGAAAATTGGAACAAATCAAGGCGAATATTTCTTTGTATATTTGCAACCTCAAAAATAATTTAAATAATGATCGAAGATAAAAACCCACAACGCACAAGTATTGCTCAGTTAGGCGAATTTGGATTGATTGCCCATTTGACAAAAAACTTCAAAATCAATCAGCCTTCAACTTTAAAAGGAATTGGAGATGACGCCGCTGTTTTGGATTTCAAAGATAAAAGAGTAGTAGTTTCGACGGATTTATTGATAGAAGGTGTGCATTTTGATTTGGCATACATGCCCTTAAAACATTTGGGCTACAAAGCGGTAGTGGTCAATGTTTCTGATATTTGCGCCATGAATGCTAAACCCACGCAAATCACGGTTTCAGTAGCAGTCTCTAATCGTTTTCCTTTAGAAGCTTTGGATGAATTGTTTGCAGGAATTACGCATGCTGCAAATGAATACAATGTAGATGTTATCGGTGGAGATACGACTTCCTCCCAGAAAGGGTTAATCATCAGTATAACTGCCATTGGCGAAGCAGATGAAAATGAAATCGTGTATAGAAATGGTGCCAAACAAACAGATTTATTAGTCGTAACTGGCGATATTGGGGCTGCTTATATGGGGTTGCAAGTTTTGGAACGCGAAAAGCAAGTGTTTCAGGTGAATCCAAATTCACAACCGGATTTAGATGCGTACACATATTTAATTGAACGACAATTGAAACCGGAAGCACGCAAAGATGTTCGTACTCTATTGCACGCTTTAGAAATAAGACCAACTTCAATGATTGATATTTCAGATGGATTATCGTCTGAGATTATGCATTTGTGCAAACAATCTAAGGTAGGGTGTAATTTATACGAAGACAAACTACCAATTGATCCAACATTTATTAATGTTTGTGAAGAATTCGATATCGACAGTACCACTGTTGCCATAAACGGAGGCGAAGATTATGAATTGCTTTTCACTATTGCCATGGACGATTTTGAAAAAATCAAAGGGAATCCAAACTTTACAATCATTGGGCACATGACACAAGAAAGCGAAGGCATTCATTTAGTGACTCGTGCCAACACGAAAATAGCATTGAAAGCTCGTGGTTGGGATGCTTTGAGTGAATAGAAATCTCTTTAAAACAAATAAAAAACGACACCTATTAAGTGTCGTTTTTTATTTGATAAAATTAAAATAGCAATCCTTTGTTTTTAGCTTCCTGGACTAAATCAATATCGCTTCCATGTTCTATTTTTAATAATTCTTTTAAATTCAGTTTGCGTTGCTCAATTGCGCCAAGTGAAATTGGAATATATTGTGGAATGTCATTCAGCTTGGTTCCTTTTGATATATGAAACAAAATATCTTTATCAAATTGATCAATTTCTATTGTATTTTCCTCTGCCTGATTCAACATTTTTAAAACGGACTGGCTGTAATATTTTTCGTTTTTTATAACCTTATCGAAAGCAAAAATTAATTCATCAAAAGTTAAATCGTTTTTTATAACCAGTCCACTTGGATTTATTGTTTTGATAATGGTTTTTATCTTCAACAATTCGGTATACATGGTTAGTAATATAATTTTGCAGTTTGGCATGTATTCTAATATTAATTTTGCCAAATCCTCGCCGGAATAAATATTTTTTTCTTCATAAGGCGACATACTAATATCTAAAAAAGCAATGTCAAATGGCACAACAGCTGGATTGGTAATAATATGGTAGGCTGATTCGCAATCTTTTGCTTTAGTTATAAAAAACTCGAATTCCTCCGGATTATACCTCGTAATTGCATTTTTATATCCTTCTATTATAAAAGGATGGTCGTCAACTATTAATATTTCATTCTTTGTTTTTACTGTATCAACGGAATCATTAGCCATTTTGTATAAGTTGTAAGATTGTTTTTATTCTATTGGGGTGGTAACCGTTATAATTGTTCCTCCTTTTTTTGAGGATTGTATGTCAAAGATACCATCGCATTCTTTGGTCCGAAAAAGTATGTTTTGCAGACCAATGCCTTTTTTAGCTGTTTTTATATTAAAACCAACACCATTGTCACTAATTTTTAAAATCAAATGATCTTCTTCTTTTCTTAGTTCTATTTTAATGGTATTAGCATTAGCATATTTATTACTGTTTTGGAGTGCTTCCTGCAGAATACGGTATAAATTGATTTTTAGTGAGTTACTTACTAGTTCCCATTTTATAGCTGGATCAATACTTGAAATTAATTTTGATTTATGAGTCTTTTTTTGGTCTTCAAATAAATTATCAACTATGGCGACGAAGTTATTAATTAATTCTGATTTTTCTCTATTCAAGTCATGTGAAATTTCTCGAATATCCTGCTCAATATTTTTTAATTCTATTAAATAATTATTTCTCTTTTCCACAGCAGTCCCGTCAACAATCTTATTCAAGCTGTCCAAGTTAATTCGCACTCCAAATAGTCTGCCTAAAACGCCGTCGTGTAATTCGCGTGCTACTCTTTTCTTTTCCTTAATTCTATTTATTTCAATCGTGTTTTGTTGTGTGATCATTAAATTATAGATCTCTTCATTGGCCATTTGCTGTTGTTGCTTGAATAACAATTCTCTATTTTTTGCTTTTTGGGTTCTAATGACAAAGGAAAATAAACCAAGCATTGCTAAACCACTAAAAATATAAACTAAATTCCTGTTTTGTTGTACTAAGTCCTTATTCTCGTTTTTTATTTCCTCTGTTTCGTATTCGATACGGGTAAATTTATTACCCATTTTACGTTCTGATTTTTGTAATTTCTCGCTGACTTGAATGTATTCGTTTCCATAAACTGCAGCGTTTTGTGGCTCTATAATTGATAATTGCTTCAGCGAATTTAAAACATTACGATAATTGTTTGTTTTTTTGGATAATTCAAGGGCTTGTTTGGCAAACTGACTTGCTCGTAAAGTTTCATTCTTTGAAATGAAATATTCGGATAAATTTATTTTACTGGCTATGACACCCGCACTAAGTTGTAAACTATCTCTGGTTTTTAATGACCGAAAGAATAAATCTGGCAACCCTTCCTTTTCATTAAGCTTGAATTTAGAATACGCTAAATTATTCAATAACATGGCGTGCAATGAGGGTTTATCTTTAAACACATTTTTTTGATCTAGTCCTTTTTGAAAATATCTTTTCGCCTGCTTGTAGTCTTGCGTCTTAAGGTGGAGGTAACCAATGTTATTGTAGGAAGTCGCTTGTGGCTGATAAAAAGAGGCCATTAACTCGTCATCAATACTGGCTAAAGCTCTATTGTGATACCGCATTGCATTTTTATAATCCTCTAGTTCATTATAAATTAATCCTAATAAATTGTAAGCATCATACAAGATGTCGCTTTGGTTTGTGTTTTTTATGATTTTTAAAGCTTTAGAAGCCGCTTTTTCAGCCCCTAAAAAATCACTTTGATTAAATTGTATGTTTGCCTTTCTTATAATCGTTTTTGCCAGATTATAGTTGTCATTTAGCTCAATATATATTTTTTCTGCCTTGTCATAGTACAAAAAAGAACTATCCGGAATACCTTGAGAGTCATAATAATCTCCTAAATAATTATTCCCTTTTGCCATACTAAAAGCATCCTGCTGCATTGCAGATTTTTCAAGTACCAATCGTACCGTTCTTTTATACTCCTTCCAATTTTCTAAGTTATAATAGCGATTAGCAATTTTGAACAGGTTTACACGATATAAAGAATCATTTTCTTGGGGAGTTATGACTTGAAGTGCTTTTTTTACGTATTTTTCTCGTTGCTCAGACGGCAAATCAAAATCGTTGGACAATAAAAAATATGTAGAAAGGCTGTCTTTAGAATCTAAAGTAATTTTATTTGGAGTATTTTTTTGAGTACATCCACAAAATAAAAAAATAAAAAAAAGTGTTGTATATATAGGATGTTTCAATAGCAAAAAGTTTTACCATCAAAAATAAGAAAATAAACGTATTAGCATAAAAAAAGCTGCCAAAAATTTGACAGCTTTCTTAAATCAATATATTTACTAATATTTTGTTAGTCCATTTTCTTATTCCCCTGACTTGTTGATCCATTTCCAGCAAGATTTAGTTGTACGTTTTCAATTTTGAAAACTTCTGCTTTGTTATCATTTTTTGTTGTTGAAGTAATTTCTTCATTTGAAGTAAATGAAGTTAATACCATTACTAAAGAAAATAATCCGATTGTTAAAATTGCTTTTTTCATAATTTGGGAATTTTATATTGTTGTTTGATTTTACTTTTCTAGAACCACATTAGCGTGAAATTCTTTTGTAAATCTACACAGACAACTTAATTTTTTCCTACAAAAAAAAGGGTATATGGTAGAACCTGCCCGAATGATAGTGAATGGGTATTAAATCCGGGTGAACGGACAATTTTAGATTTCTAAATAATTTCCGTTAGCAAATTCAGAGATAATAAGGTCGATGTTTGTTTTGTAAGACTTAGAAAAAGGAAGTTTTACGGTACTGTTTTTTATGTAACACACAGAATTTCCGCTGTGAATTCTGGAAATATAGTTCCTATTTACAATATAACTGTTGTGAATCCTAATAAAGGGATATGACAATACCCCTTCAAAATGTTTCAATGTTTTAAAAGCCGTAATCATTTCCCCGTTATTTAAATGAATGTCCGTTGAATTATTATCGGCTCTAAGGTAACAGATGTCTTTTGCATCAATATAGCGATAATCCCCATATGATTTAATGCACAAAGTGAGTGACTGGCCCTGATGTACTGTTTCAGGTTGTGGCAGGAACGTTGGCTTTTCTTCAAGGATGATCGATTCATTTAAAGCAACCTCGCTTTCGACTTCCGATTTATTTAATTTTAAAATCAATTTTATTACATCGATTGGTACCAGTGGCTTTAATAAATAATCCATCACTTCATATTGTATTGCTTCAAAAGCCAACTCTTTTTTACGGGTGGTAATAATAATTTTAGGAATTATTTTTAGGTAACGGTGCAATTCATTGATCAATGCCAAAGACAAATTGCTAGTTGTATCAACAGGATCGATTTCAAGAAAAACTAATTGTGGCGTATGTTCTAAAATTAGATGTAGTCCATCAGTATAATTATTTGCGGAGGCCACAAAAGTTAGTTCTGAAAAACCATCAGCAATGCCTTTTGTTTTCAAAACACTTTCTTGATTGTCGTCAATAATAATGTACGAATAATTCATCAATTGCTTTTCCTGGAATTGTTAAGCATTACATCCGATTTCCAAAGTAAAATATACTTTGGTTTATTAAATTAGGTGGGGTGTTTTAGCAATTTAATGAAACAATAACATCAAAAAATGACTAAAATACTTGTGTTTAATATTCTAAAAATAAGCATTTAACTATTTTTTTATAGGTCTTGTTAATATGTTTTTAACAAATGTTGATACATTAAGATGAAATGCAGATTTATCCGATTAAGAACATGATTACTGTTTTAATAGACGTTTGAATTTAAATTCATTTCGTAAACACCTCTAGTTGTCAGCATAAAAACTTTCCTAAAGCGAAGCTGTTACTTGTTGTGCTGATGATTCAAAGAGTATGAATGTCGATTGATAATAACTTTGTCCGAATTAACCACCAAAAAGTAACTGTTAAAAATATTTTTTTTAAAAATTTATCTTACTTTTATTCCAAAAAACAAAAACTATGAAAAAATTATTTGTCTTAATTTGCTTAACTTCTTCTTTATTTGGTTTTAGCCAAGAAAAAGAAACAATCGATTTTCAAAGAAATGAATTAAAAGGGAATGCGCTATTTTTAGTTCTAGGAGCGGTAGAATTAACTTATGAACGACTAATTAATGAGGATACTGGATTAGGAATTTCACTCTTTTTTGTGGCTGAAGATGAATTTGACACTAACTTTAGTCTTACTCCATACTACCGCGCTTATTTTGGAAAAAAACCAGCTGCTGGATTTTTTGTAGAAGGTTTTGCAATGTTAAATTCATATATAGATCACGGCTACACAACATACTATTACGATAATGGAACGACAATAACTAATTTTGTAGCAGATGAAGTAGGAGCTGATTTCGCACTTGGTTTTGGTCTTGGATCCAAATGGATTCATAGAAAAGGATTCGTCTTTGAATTTAATGCTGGAATAGGACGCAATTTATTTAGTGATAATAGTCCAGAGATAGTAGGACGTGGCGGAATAACGTTAGGATACCGATTTTAAACAAAAAAGCTTCTCAATCGAGAAGCTTTTTTTGAATATAGACTACAAATAATTATATTTTCATCAGCCAGTTTTTCATTGAAACTTCATTTTCAATAATTGATTTCAAATCTGCAATAGCCACACGGTCTTGTTTCATCGTGTCTCTGTGACGAATAGTAACCGTTTGATCTTCGATAGTTTGATGATCTACTGTGATACAAAACGGCGTTCCAAGCGCATCTTGTCTTCTGTAGCGTCTTCCTACGGCATCTTTTTCATCATACGTCACATTAAAATCCCAACGCAAATCGTCAATGATTTTATGTGCGATTTCTGGCAATCCGTCTTTTTTTACCAATGGCAAAATTGCTGCTTTAGTTGGAGCCAGAACCGAAGGTAATTTCAAAACAGTTCTTGTGGAGCCATCTTCTAATGTTTCTTCTTTTAATGAAGTGGCAAAAACAGCCAAAAACATTCTGTCTAATCCAACTGAAGTTTCCACTACATAAGGAACGTAATTCTGATTTAATTCAGCATCAAAATATTGTAATTTTCTGCCGGAAAACTGCTCGTGTGCTTTCAAATCAAAATCAGTTCTGGAGTGAATTCCTTCTAACTCTTTGAATCCAAACGGGAAATTAAACTCAATATCAGCCGCTGCATTGGCATAATGGGCTAATTTTTCATGATCGTGAAAACGATAATTTTCTCTTCCTAAACCAAGTGATAAATGCCATTTCAAGCGGGCTTCTTTCCAGAATTCATAATGCTTCATTTCATCGCCTGGACGCACAAAAAATTGCATTTCCATTTGTTCAAACTCCCGCATACGAAAAATAAACTGTCGGGCTACGATTTCATTTCTAAACGCTTTTCCAGTTTGTGCAATTCCAAAAGGAATTTTCATTCGTCCTGATTTTTGAACATTTAGGAAATTGACAAAAATACCTTGTGCCGTTTCCGGACGCAAATATAAATCCATTGCTGTATCTGCGGATGCGCCTAATTTGGTGCCAAACATTAAGTTAAACTGACGCACTTCGGTCCAGTTTCTGGAACCCGTTTCCGGACAAGCAATCTCCAGTTCTTCGATTAATGCTTTTACATCTTCCAAATCTTCATTTCCTAAAGAACGTCCCAATCGTTCCAGAATTTCTCTCTCTTTGGATTTATACTCTATAACGCGAGGATTTGTAGTCACAAATTCCTGTTCATTGAAGGTGTCACCAAAACGCACTCTTGCCTTTTCGATTTCCTTGATTGCTTTTATGTTGAGTTTTTCAGCATAATCTTCAATCAAAACATCGGCTCTATATCTTTTTTTTGAATCTTTGTTGTCTATCAATGGATCGTTGAACGCGTCTACGTGACCCGATGCTTTCCAGGTAGTTGGGTGCATCAATATAGAGGCATCAAGACCTACAATGTTATCGTTCATTTGAACCATGGCGCGCCACCAATATTCGCGTATGTTCTTTTTTAATTCTACTCCGTTTTGTGCATAATCATAGACTGCACTTAAACCATCGTAAATTTCGCTTGACGGAAAAATAAATCCGTATTCTTTTGCATGCGAAATTACATTCTTAAATAAATCTTCTTGTTTTGCCATAATACTGCAAAAATATAAAAAGTGAACTTAAAAAAAAGGAAATTGTTAAAGATTGAAGCATTGTTTTGTCTATTTTTATAAATAAATCCCTGATTACATGTTTGAAAGCATTATTAATCTTTTTTTTCCAAAGGTCTGTTCCGGTTGCAACGCCTTTTTAATTGCGAACGAAAATGTGATTTGTACGGTTTGCAGACACGATATTCCGTTGACCAATCATCATTTGAATCCAGAGAATGATGCTTTCAAAAAATTTTACGGACGAATTCCTGTCGTGCATACTTCTGCTTTGTTTTATTTTCATAAAAAGGGAATTGTCCAAGTGCTTATTCATAATTTGAAATACAAAGGACACGAAGAAATAGGAACAATTCTTGGGGAATGGTACGCCGAAGATCTAAAGAACATTGACTCACTACAATCTGTTGATGAAATTATTCCTGTTCCATTACACCGAAAAAAGTTAAAAGAAAGAGGATACAACCAAGTTACTGCTTTTGGAAAAGCACTTTCCACTCGTTTAAATGTAGCTTACAATGACTCACTTTTGATTCGGAATGTGTATTCAAAAACGCAATCCAAGAAAAATTTACTAGGCAGAACGGAAGGAATCGAATCTATTTTTGATGTTTCCTTTACTGAAAAAAATCACAACAAACATTTCCTTTTAATTGATGATGTTATTACAACCGGAGCCACCTTAGAAGCTTGTTCCCGGGCTATACTTAAAATACCGGGTGCAAAAATCAGTATTGTTTGTATGGCGATGGCGCAGTCGTAATTTGGATATTTCGGTTCCAAAAACATGTATTTAAAACAGAATGATACCTTAAAGCACAGTCGTTTTTTAGCCCTGATTACTTCACCTAACTTTTACTCTTATAGGAGTTCAGTGAACTTTGTTTGACGTAAAAATCTTTTTTATGCGCCTTTTCGGTGGATAAAAGATTGGAACAGACGAAGTAAATAGCTTCTGAAAACAAGTATGTTACAACTCTAAAGAGCACACTATTGATTAATTTAATGAAATTATAACGAAATAGAATTTCTATTTCCAAAGTTAAATGATTAAATTTGGATAAAATATTTATAAATCATTAAACAATCATATTATGGCTTTTGAATTACCACAATTACCTTATGCGTATGACGCATTAGAACCTTATATTGATGCCCGCACGATGGAAATTCATCACTCGAAACATCACAATGCGTATACTACCAATCTTAATGCTGCTATCGCAGGAACGGATATGGAAGGAAAGACGATCGAAAATATTTTGATTAATCTTGACATGAAAAACATGCCTGCTCGTAATAACGGTGGTGGTTTTTACAATCATAATTTGTTTTGGACGGTAATGACGCCAAATGGAGGCGGACTTCCAACTGGCGATTTGTTGGCTGCAATTGAAGCTGCTTTTGGAACTTTTGAAGAATTTAAAGCATCGTTCAGCAAAGCTGGAGCAACTCAATTTGGTTCTGGATGGGCGTGGCTTTGTGTTCATAAAGGAGGTAAAGTTGAGGTTTGCGGAACTCCTAACCAAGACAATCCATTAATGCCAGGCATAGGTTGTGGCGGAACTCCAATTTTAGGAATGGATGTTTGGGAACATGCTTATTATTTGCATTATCAAAACAGAAGACCAGATTATATCGAAGCCTTTTTCAATGTAATTAACTGGACGGAAGTGGCGAGAAGATTTGCTTTAGAGAAATAAGCTCCCTAACACCCGAAGGGGGGAATTAACAAAAGAGGCTAGAAAAAAATTTTTTTTCTAGCCTCTTTTGTTTCCTGCGAAAATATTTTTTATCTCTGCTTTGATTTCCCTTTAGGGGTTAGAGGCTTTGACTTCATTCCAATAAAAAAGGTGGAATCTCTTCCACCTTTTTTGCCCCAAATTTACCATAACCTTAACCTACTAATGTTATGGTGATTCAAATTTATACTAGTTGTTACTACCCTTACAAATAAATTAGATGAATAACATGGAAAACCGATTAAAACCTTATCAGCACCAATTATTAGTATGCTCTAGCATCTTTCCCCTCATAAAAATTCATAAAAGCCCTATTAACGACTCTATTCCCTCCTGGCGTTGGATAATCACCCGTAAAATACCAATCCCCTAAATTTTTAGGACAGGCAATATGCAAATCTTCTACCGTTTGGAAAATGATTTTTACCTCGGCCTTTATCTCCGGTGAGCTTAACATTTGTGCAATTTTATCCGAAACCTCTTGCGGTTGAAAAGGCGCATATATTGCTGTTACATAATTGATAACTTCGGTGTCATTGAAGTTTTCCTGTGCTTTACATTTCACATATACCTCATCAACAATATGATACATGTTTCTTTCTTTTAGCAATTCTAAAGCGGCTTTAAAAGCTACTAATCCTTCTAGTTTTGCCATATCAATACCGTAACAATCCGGATACCGTATTTGCGGTGCAGAGGATACGACGACAATTCTTTTTGGATTCAAACGATCCATCATTTTGATGATACTCATTTTCAGGGTTGTACCTCGAACAATACTATCATCGATAATTACTAAATTATCCGTTGGCTTTATGACGCCGTACGTAACATCATACACATGGGCAACCAAATCATCACGGCTGCTGTCCTCTGTAATAAACGTTCTAAGTTTTGCGTCTTTAATCGCTACTTTCTCCGTACGAATTTTGACAGAAAGGAGTTCTTGTAATGATTCCTTAGTTAAGGTATTTCTATTTTGAAAAATATAATTGTTCTTTCTTTGATTCAGAAAATCTTGAGCTGCTTCCACCAATCCGTAGAAAGACGTCTCGGCAGTATTTGGAATATAAGAGAAAACCGTATTGTCTGTGTCTTGATCAATTGATTTTAACACCGCCGGAAGTATCAATCTTCCTAATGTTTTTCTTTCCTGATATATTTCAGCATCACTTCCTCTTGAGAAATAAATTCGTTCAAAAGAACAGGCTTTTTTTACTGTTGGAGGAAGAATCTCTTCCATGGAAACCGTACCGTTTTTCTTAATTATTAATGCAGTTCCAGGTTCTATTTCTTGAACTTTTTCGAAAGGCACATTGAAAACGGTTTGTATAACCGGTCTTTCAGAAGCAACAACAACTACTTCGTCATCTTGATAAAAATAAGCTGGACGTATCCCGGCAGGATCTCTAAAGACAAATGAATCACCGTGACCTAAAAGTCCAGCCATAGCATATCCTCCATCTAAATTTTTAGAAGAACGTCTCAAAATTTTAGCAATATCCAAGCGTTCGGCAATTACAGGAGAAGCTTCTCTTTTAGACAAACCTTCTTCTTTACAATCCTGATACAACTGCATCACTTCTTTGTCCAGAAAATGTCCGATTTTTTCCATAACCGTAACCGTATCTGCCATTTCTTTTGGATGCTGACCCAATTCTACCAAATTTTGAAAAAGTTCTTTCACATTGGTCATATTGAAATTCCCGGCCAATATCAGATTTCGATGCATCCAATTGCTTTGACGCAGAAATGGATGAACGCTTTCGATACTATTTTTTCCAAAAGTTCCATAACGCACATGACCCAAAAACAATTCGCCTAGGTAAGGAATATTCTCTTTTTGAAGCGCTACATCATCCGCATATTCAGGATGAGCTGCCATCTCTTCATTTATTCTTTCATTTATTTGTTTAAATACATCTTGAATAGGCTGCGAATGGTTTGATCGCACGCGACTTATGTATCGCTCACCAGGTTCAACATCCATTTTAATACTTGCAAAACCTGCTCCGTCTTGCCCGCGATTGTGCTGCTTTTCCATAAGGAGATACATTTTTTGTATTCCGTAAAAAGCCGTTCCGTATTTCTCTTTGTAAAATTCAAGCGGTTTGAGTAGTCTAACTAGTGCTATTCCACATTCGTGTTGTAAAGCGTCGCTCATTGTGTTGTTGTTTGTTGTTGTGTTATTCTAAAAAATGAATTGGACTGATTTATATGTGGGCAATAATCAAACCAGTTTGGTATCTCTTATATTTTTTTAACAAAAAAACCCCGTTTCCGAGGTTTCCATGTATTATAATTCTATGTCAAACTGTGTCAATGATTTAAATTGTTTTAATCTGGACACAACTTCCTCTTTATCTAAATTAACCATCCGTTCCGTTCCAAATTTCTCCACACTAAATGAGGCTAAATTAGAACCGTATATAACCGCATTTTTCATATTCTCAAAAGAGATGTTTTCACTCTGTGTTAAATATCCTGCAAAACCTCCTGCAAAAGTATCTCCTGCTCCTGTTGGATCAAAAACTTCTTCTAATGGCAGTGCTGGCGCAAAGAAAACTTCTTTATTGTGAAACAAAAGTGCTCCGTGTTCACCTTTTTTAATTACTACATATTTAGGCCCCATATTATGGATCTTAGCGGCCGCTTTCACTAAAGAATATTCTCCCGAAAGTTGTCTTGCTTCTTCGTCATTGATTGTAATCACATCAACACGTTTCATCACATCCAATAATTCAGGCAAAGCACAATCCATCCAAAAATTCATAGTGTCGAGCACCACTAATTTTGGTTTAGTTTCCATTTGGTCAATTACGCTACTTTGTACTAATGGATGTAAATTTCCTAACATTACTATATCGGCATTTTTAAAATTCTGAGGGACTTTCGGTTGAAAATCACCCAAAACATTAAGTTCCGTTGCTAATGTATCTCTTGAATTCAAATCGTTATGGTAAAGACCGCTCCAAAAAAACGTTTTTCCACCTTTTACTACTTCAAGTCCAGAAATATCAATGTTTCTTGCTGTCAATAAATCTAAATATTCTTGTGGAAAATCATCGCCAACGACAGAAACTATGGCAGATTGTAAATTAAAAAAAGAAGCCGAAAGTCCTATATAAGGTGCAGCTCCACCTAAAATTTTATCCGTTTTGCCAAAAGGCGTTTCTATAGCATCAAAAGCAACGCTTCCAACAATCAATAATTTATTCATTTATGTAGTTTCAAATTAAGGCGCAAAGATAGGGTATAACTTGTGAAGTTGCAAAGAGTCTGAGGTGTAAAATTTTGCCAAATTAAGAGGTAGTTTTAGACTAATTTACGCCATAATTATTAGAGTTGTTATCCTTATTTGAATTTATGATTTAACCAAAATATTTTTATTTAATAAGTCAATAATAGCCTCATTTTCTTGGTTCACCGCATAATCCAAAGCTGTTTTTCCAAAAATGTCTGTTTGATGCGTATTAATTTTATAGTTCAACAAAATTTCCACACATTTTTCCTGACCAAAAGTGGCAGCAAAAAATAACGCATTTGCCTTATTGTAATTTATTATGTCTGGACTTGCTTTGTGTGCCAATAACAATTCTGCTAAGGAAGAATACCCTTTAAAGCACGCACCCATCAAAGCGGAATTGCCGGAGGAATCCTGAATATCTAAATTTGCTTTTTGCGAAATCAAATACGTTGCAACCTCATAATTATTATTGTAAACCGACAGAATAAGCAAACTATAACCAGAGGAATTTAATAAATTTATATCATTCCCTTCCTGTACAAATTTTTCAATCGTTTTTAGATCATTGGTCCTTGCCGCCTCAAAAACATCTCTGTTTTGCGCATTCAAAAAACCAGAAATTAAAATCAATAAGGTGAAAATTATTTTTTTCATTTTTTTAAAATTTAAATAGTAAAGGAGCGCTACAAACGCTCCTTTATTAAGTTTCCTTACAATTATTGCATCATTAAAGATTCTAATTCTTTACGATCCATTTTAAGCTCTTTTGCTAAACGCATTCCGTATTCTCTATCCGCTTGATAAAAATGAGCAATCATCTTAGCAACAATTACTTTGTTTTTTACTTGTTTTAAAGCACCTGATAAATTAAAAATTAATGCATCTTGATCTTTCTTAGAAAAAGAACGGTACAAATCTCCCGCTTGTGTAAAATCATTTGGTTTCGAAATTTTTGACTGTGCAGTAGTTACGTTTGCAAATTCTGATTTTGAATACTTGAATTTTGCATCATCCTTTACCTCCGGTTTATTTGTTGAAGGCTGATAATTTACATCACCAGTTTGAGGGCGCAACGACATATACCCATTTTCATTGTAGGTGTTCACTCCGTTTTTAGGCATGTTTACTGGAATTTGTTGAAAATTCCCTCCTAAACGATGGCGTTGTGTATCAGTATATGAGAACAATCTCCCTTGTAATAATTTATCTTCTGAAGGCTCAATACCTGGAACTAAAATTGCTGGCGAAAAAGCGGCTTGCTCTATTTGTTGAAAATAATTTGATGGATTTTGATTCAAAGTCATCGTTCCTACTTTTATCAGTTTAGCAATTTTTTCAGGCCAAATTTTAGTAGGATCAACAGCATTAAAATCCAAAGCCAAAAAATCTTCTTTCTTCAACATTTGAACATACAAATCCCATTTTGGAAAATTTCCTTTTTCAATTTCATTGCGCAAATCCAAAGTAGCATGCTCAATTTGTGTGGATTGAATTGCATTAGCTTCGGCTTGCGATAAATTACGTACTTCTTGTTGCGGAACCCATTTGTATTTTACGTAGGTTACTTCGCCTTTCGCATTTACCCATTTGTAAGCATGTACTCCATTTCCTTCCATTTGGCGAAAATTAGCAGGGATTCCATAGTCAGAAAATACCCAAGTAAACATGTGCGTTGATTCTGGTACATTGGAAAAGAAATCGAATGCTCTGTTCGGATCTGATGCGCCATTTGTTATTGGGGACGGTTTAAAGGCATGAACCATGTCTGGAAACTTCATTGCGTCACGGATAAAGAAAACAGGCAAATTGTTTCCTACTAAATCATAATTTCCTTGTTCAGTATAAAATTTAACTGCAAAACCTCGAGGATCACGGTATGTTTCCGGGGAGCCTGCCTGATGTATTACCATTGAGAACCGAACCAATAATGGTGTTTTTTTACCCGCTTTATTTAAGAAATCTGCCATCGTAACATCCGAAAAATCAGAGGCAGCAACAAATTCTCCAAATGCACCAGTTCCGCGAGCATGAACCACTCTTTCCGGGATGCGTTCGCGGTCAAATGCAGCTAGTTTTTCAATCAAATGAATGTCTTCAAGCAGGACTTGTCCATCTTGTCCAATTGTTTTTGAATTTTGATTGTCTCCTACTGGAGCTCCGGAATTTGTTGTCAACGTTTGACCTAATGTTAGCTGAGTTATCAATATCGCTATTGATAAGACTAATGCTTTTTGTTTCATAAGATTATTTTTTTATTTAATTCATGCAAAAATATCGACAAAAATCATATTGACATAACTGAAATTTTATATCTTTGTTATAGACAATATCTATATATGAATATCCAACAATTAGAATATATAATTGCAGTAGATCGCTTAAAAAATTTCACTAAGGCCGCAGAGTATTGCAATGTAACTCAAGCAACATTGAGCGCAATGGTCAAGAAATTAGAGCAAGAGCTTGGAATAGTGATTTTTGACCGAAAGAAAAATCCAACTGAAACAACCGAAATTGGAATAGAAACTATTGAAAATGCAAAAAAAGTAGTTCTTCATAGCCAGCTTTTAAAAGACAACGCCAAAAAGAGTATTGGAAAAATTGAAGGAAAAATTAGAATTGGAATCATCCCGACAATAGCAAACTCTTTACTTCCAAAAATTTTAAAACCTATTTTAGAAAACTTTCCTGACTTAAAACTAGAAATTTCAGAACAAACAACCAACTCCATTACAAAACAGCTGAAAGAAGGGCAACTTGACATGGGAATTGTTGCGACACCTTTACATGACACTGAAATTGAAGATATCGTGTTATTTTATGAAACTTTAATGGTGTATGGCGACATTGACCCGGTACAGAACTATATTTTACCCGATGAAATTAGAAATCATAAAATCTGGCTTTTGGAAGAAGGTCATTGCCTTAGAGAACAATTTATTAAATTATGTTCTTTAAAGAAAAAAGAAAAAATGGTTGAAAATTTAAAACTTGAAGCAAGTTCTTTTGATACTTTATTGAATATGATTGACGAATTTGGCGGATTAACTTTGATTCCCGAATTATATTACAACACCCTTTCTACCGAAAGAAAAAAACAAGTCAGTTTTTTTAACGCTCCTATTCCGGTTCGTGAAATGAGTATTATTTACCACCGTCCTTATGCAAAAATCAGAACCATTGAAGCGCTAGCCAAAATCATTCACAGCACAATAAACAAAGATTTGATTTCAAATAAATATAAAAAAAGCGAATTAGCAATTACTCAAATATAATAATCACTCACAAGTACTTTCGTAAAAAGCATCTATAGAAAGTTGTTTTTGCATTGAAGCCATAACAGCTAAGGCATCACATCTTTCGTTTTGGACATGATTGTTGTGGCCTTTGATCCACTTAAAATCTACTTTGTGTTTTCTATATACAATTAAAAATCGTTTCCACAAATCAGCATTTTTCCGGTCTGCAAAACCTTTTTTTTCCCAACCCAAAACCCATTTTTTTACTACTGAATCCACCACATATTTAGAATCCGAAATCACCAAAACGGTAGTATTAGGATTTTTTAGCTTTTCTAGACCTACAATTACTGCCAACAACTCCATTCTGTTATTAGTGGTTCGACGAAAACCTTCATAGAATTCCTTTTTATAAGGTTTTCCTACCCATTCCATAACAACGCCATAGCCACCGTTACCTGGATTGCCTTTAGCAGCACCGTCTGTGTATATGTGTACGTCGTGAGAATTCAAAATTCAAAATTATGAGTTAATAATCTTTCAATCACTTCCGGAAAATACTTTTGTTCCAATTCATGAATTTTTTGGGCAACTTCTTCTGGAGTTTCGTGCCCTGATAAAATTATTTTTTTTTGAAAAAGAATATTTCCTTCGTCATAATTTTCATTAACATAATGAATGGTAATTCCGGTTTCTTTTTCATTATTTTCTACAATGGCTCGGTGAATATTCATCCCGTACATTCCTTTACCACCATATTTTGGCAACAAGGCAGGATGTATGTTTATGATCTTATCCGGATAGGATGTGATGATATTTTCAGGGAATTTCAATAAAAAACCAGCCAAAACAATCAGATCAGGCTGAATTGTATTTATTTTATGTAATACTTCCCCTTCAATAAATTGTTCTTTAGTAAAAATATTCGTTGCAACACCATGGTTTTTTGCTTTGTCAAGCACCTTGGCGATGGAGCTGTTTGCAAAGACTGCTTGAACCGTTGCAAGTTTAGATTTTGCAAAATACTTTATGATGTTTTCAGCATTAGTACCCGATCCAGAAGCAAAAACGACAATTTTTTTCATAACCTAGCTTGTTTTAATGATGCAAAAAAAGGGATAAAAAATGAAAATAAATAACATTGTGGCAGCTTTGTTAAAATAAATTTCATAATTTAGTTGTCACATTTATTAACTAAATAGTTGTTTTCAAATAAAGTTTTTTATTTTTGCCAACAAATTAAATTCTAAAATTAAAGATTATGTCAGACATTGCATCAAGAGTAAAAGCGATTATCGTAGACAAATTAGGTGTTGACGAAAACGAAGTTGTAACAGAAGCAAGCTTCACTAATGATTTAGGAGCTGACTCATTAGACACTGTTGAGCTTATTATGGAATTCGAAAAAGAATTTGACATTCAAATTCCAGATGATCAAGCAGAAAACATCGCTACTGTAGGTCAAGCAATCTCTTACATCGAGGAAGCAAAAAAATAATAAATACGCACCCGTTTACAATCTTGTAAGCGGGTGTTATTATTATTTTGAAATTAAATTCGAGATTGGATTTCAATCAAAAAGATATTTATTGTAATACCCATGGCTCTTTTTGTAAAAATACAGTAAAGAAAGCATGGGTTTTATTTGTTTAAAGATAACAAAAAATAAAGAATTTATGGTATTAAGACGAGTTGTTGTAACAGGTTTAGGTGCTCTTACTCCTATTGGAAATAACATTCAAGAATATTGGAATGGACTTATTAATGGCGTTAGTGGAGCAGCACCAATAACTTATTTTGATGCTTCAAAATTTAAAACTCAATTTGCGTGCGAATTGAAAAATTTTAATGCTGAAGATTTCTTAGACAGAAAAGAAGCCAGAAAAATGGATCGCTATGCGCAGTATGCTATGGTTGCCTCTGATGAAGCGGTTGTAGATGCCGGTTTCAATTTTGAAAAATTAGACAAAGACAGAGTAGGTGTTATCTGGGGCTCTGGAATTGGAGGATTAGAAACTTTTCAAATTGAAATGTTGAACTTTGCTGCAGGTGATGGTACTCCTAAATTTAATCCTTTCTTTATTCCAAAAATGATTTCGGATATCGCAGGAGGACATATCTCTATAAAATACGGATTCAGAGGTCCAAATTTTACCACTGTTTCTGCTTGTGCTTCTTCTACAAATGCTATTATTGATGCTTTCAACTATATAAGATTAGGTCATGCTGATGCTATGATAACCGGAGGCTCTGAAGCTGCGGTGACAATAGCAGGAATGGGAGGCTTTAATGCCATGCATGCTTTATCTACCAGAAATGACGATCCTAAAACCGCTTCAAGACCAATGGATAAAGATCGAGATGGTTTTATCTTAGGCGAAGGAGCTGGCGCATTAGTCCTAGAAGAATACGAACACGCTATTGCTCGTGGAGCAAATATTTACTGCGAAATTGGCGGTGGCGGAATGTCAGCTGATGCCTACCATATTACGGCACCGCATCCTGAAGGATTAGGCGCTAAAAATGTAATGTTAAACTGTTTGAGAGATGCCGGTTTACAAGCAACTGATGTAGATGGTGTGAATATGCACGGAACCTCTACGCCACTTGGTGACATGGCAGAATCTAAAGCAATACTTCATGTTTTTGGGGAACATGCTTACACGATGAATTTAAATTCGACTAAATCTATGACAGGCCATTTACTTGGTGCAGCCGGAGCAGTAGAAACAATTTCTTCGATACTTTCCTTAAAACATGGACTAGTGCCACCAACAATAAATCATTTCACAGATGATGAAAATATCGACGCTAAACTAAATTTTACGTTCAACAAAGCTCAGAAAAGAGAAATGAATGTAGTGATGAGTAATACTTTCGGTTTTGGAGGTCACAATGCTTGTGTACTAGTAAAAAAAATAGAAATCTAATTATAAATGCGTATAATTAGAAAAATATTTTCAAAATCCCGTTCTCCAGAAGACGGGATTTTTTTTGATTCTATTCAGAAAATTTTAGGATTTGCCCCTTTAAATCTTGATTTTTATAAAAAAGCATTCACCCATCGTTCCTCTAATCGCCTTGATATTTTAGGAAATCCAATCAATTACGAACGGTTAGAATTCTTGGGAGACGCAATGTTAAGCTCCGTTATTGCGGCTCATCTATTCAATAAAGCACCCGCTGGGGACGAAGGATATTTGACTAAAATGCGTTCTAAAATTGTGAGTAGGGAGCATTTGAACGAATTAGGGAAAGACTTAAATTTAGTGCAATACATAGAAAGCAAAGTGCCACTTCAGCATTTTGGCGAGAACATCCATGGTAATATTTTTGAGTCATTGGTGGGAGCGATTTACTTAGACCGAGGTTATGTATATTGCGAAAAATTCATTCAAAAAAGAGTAGTAGTGCCTTATGTAGATATTGCAAGACTCGAAGGAAAAGTAATCAGCTACAAAAGTCTGGTGATAGAATGGTGTCAAAAAGAAAAAAAAATATTTCATTATGATATTTTTGAGGACAATGCCATTGACGGGCAACGTCTGTTTGGTGTAAAACTTAGCATTGACAATAAAGTGATTGCTAAAGCAAGAGCCACATCAAAAAAGAAAGCAGAAGAAAAAGCATCCCAACGCGCTTATTTTGCATTTCAAGAAAAAATGGACAGAAAATAATTTAATATACATAAAACTATATCGTTTTCGTTTATAAATTAACAAAAACATCACCTTTTGAACGGTCAATACTTCGATAGAAATACTATATTTACATCTTATTTTTTCATGAAATGGCTATTCTTAAACTTGATCTGGGCGAATTTGACGAAATAGATTACTATCTTATTGCGATTCATACTTCATTAGAGGACTATCGTTTGGCATTTTTTATTAATCAAATGCTGCCTGTGAATCTTAGTAAAAGTAAAAGTGAAATTCAAATTAATATTAAAGAAGGAGAAACAGGTTTTTCCAGATTTTATTATGAAGACATCGAAAGCGGTATTTCTTGGAATTTGATTCAAAATAAAAATGAGGTCATCCAGTATAATAAAGGAAATAACCAAAATCTATTTTCTAACGTGTCCATGGAAGTTTCAACAAAAGTCTTTTTACTTCCTGAATTCAAAAAAGTAGATTATTTTTTAAAAATAGAACATCACGAAGATGCCATAAACGTGTCCCAAACGCAGCTCCTATTAAATACCATAAACAGCATATCTACTGTTTATATAGTAGATACAAATAAAATAAAATCTAAAAACAATTTAATTTTTTAATACAAATGCTTACAAACAAAAAAACTAAAATTGTAGCCACACTTGGGCCTGCATGCAGTACAAGAGAGATCATAAAAGACATGATCGAAGCTGGTGTAAATGTGTTCCGAGTAAACTTCTCGCATGCGGACTACAATGATGTAAAAGAAAAAATAAGCCTTATACGAGGTTTAAATGAAGAGTTTGGTTATACAACTGCTATTCTTGGCGATTTACAAGGGCCAAAACTTCGAGTAGGAGTTATGGAGGAAGGTGTCGTCGTACACGATGGGGATCTAATTACATTTACAACTGCCGAAGATATTCTTGGAACTGCTAAGAAAGTATTCATGAAATATCAAAACTTTCCAAATGATGTAAATCCTGGAGAAAGAATTTTGCTTGATGATGGTAAACTCATTTTCGAAATCGTGGAGACGGATAAAAAATCAGAAGTTATAGCAAGAGTAATTCAAGGTGGCGAATTGAAATCAAAAAAAGGAGTAAATTTACCTAATACAAAAATATCCCTACCGGCAATGACCGAAAAAGATATTGCAGATGCCATTTTTGCCATTGGCCAAAATGTAGATTGGATTGCCTTATCTTTCGTGAAAACACCACAAGATTTACAAGAATTACAAGAATTAATCGCCAAACATTCAGAACATAAAATTCCAATTATTGCCAAAATCGAAATGCCGGAAGCACTAGAAAACATTGACAAAATTGTTGCTTATTGTGATGGTCTGATGGTTGCCAGAGGAGATTTAGGAGTAGAACTTCCTGCTCATGAAGTACCGTTAGTTCAAAAAGAACTTATTCGCAGAGCCAAAACGGCTAGAATTCCAGTTATTGTTGCCACGCAAATGATGGAAACAATGATTACGTCTCTTACACCAACTCGTGCCGAAGTAAATGATGTTGCTAACTCCGTTATGGATGGTGCTGATGCCGTAATGCTTTCGGGAGAAACAGCAACTGGAAATTATCCGGTTCAGGTAATTCAAAAAATGACTCAAATCATTGAAGCTGTAGAAGATTCACCGCTAATCCAAGTGCCACAAAATACGCCACAGATAAAAACAAAACGATTTATCACTAAAACAATTTGTCACCACGCTGCCTCCATGGCTAATGTAATCAAAGCAAAAGCAATTTGTACTTTGACAAATAGTGGGTATACCGCATTTCAAATTTCTGCATGGAGACCAAATGCACATATTTTAGTGTTTACCTCAAATAAGAGAATCCTTACTCAGCTTAATTTATTATGGGGTGTAAAATCTTTCATGTACACTAAAGATGTAAGCACAGATGATACCGTAACGGACATAAATGAAATTGTAAAACAAAAAGGCTTTGTACAAAAAGGAGATTTCCTTATCAATTTAGCAGCAATGCCTATTAAAGAAAAGGGGATGGTAAACACCCTGAGAGTTTCTGAAATAGAATAATAAAACATTCTCATTATGTATTAAAAATCCGTCTGGTTCAATCAACAGACGGATTTTTTGTTGAAAACACGGTAAAGAATTGATTTTCAATACATAAATTACAATTGCACTTTACTTATTGGGTTATGACAGATTTGTCTCGATCTAAAATTGCTATTTTGCTTTTTATAGTTAGTTCTAAATAGTACACTGATTATGTATCTTTGTTCGCGGATTACGGGGCTCCTTATTTTTAAGTTTTGTCAGGCGCAAATAAACAACATTTGTTGCATTTGAACGAAAGGGCGGAAATGTCTTTTTTATAAAGTTACATTAATTAGCTGAATCTAGTACTTTAAACAAAAAACCTTGAAACAAATTCTCTTTAAAAATACCAACATCTCCTATTCCGATACCGGGAAGGGAACCGCTATTGTCTTACTTCACGGTTTCTTGGAAAATAAAGGCATGTGGGATTTTTATATTCCGGAGTTTGCTAAAAAAAACCGCATCATCACCATTGATTTATTGGGACATGGCGAAACGGAATGTTTGAGTTACGTGCAAACGATGGAGGATAATGCTGATGCTGTGCACGCTGTTTTATCGGAACTACGCATCCGTAAAGCCATTTTTGTAGGGCATTCTATGGGCGGTTATGTAGCTTTGGCTTTCGCCGAATTGTATCCGGACACGATAAAAGGATTGGTTTTATTAAACTCGACCGCAAGAGCCGACAGCGAGGAACGAAAAACAAATAGAGATCGGGCTATAAAAGCAGTAAAACAATCTTTTGTCAATTTCATCTCACTTTCTATTGCAAATTTATTCAGTGAAAACAACAGAGAGCGCCTTTTATCAGTAATTGAAAGCATAAAGAAGGAAGCTTTAAAAACACCCCTTCAGGGAATCGTTGCCTCACTGGAAGGAATGAAAATACGACAAGACAGAGAAGTGTTGTTGCATTTAGCACCTTTTCCAAAACTTTTGATTCTGGGCGAAAAAGACCCGGTTCTAAATTACGAAGAAACCAAAGAACAGATAGAAGGCACAGCCATGAAACTGGTGACTTTTCCGGACGGACACATGAGTCACATTGAAAACCAAGACGAATTGTTGAACGTATTATTAGCTTTTTTCAAAAGCATCTAAATCATTCCAGGTTTCAAATACCCTTTTTCCACCAATTCGCTTTTGTCTTTTAAATGGTACATTTTTCCTTCTTTCATCAACGCCAGTTTTGTGGAGACTTTTATCACATTTTCATAATTATGATCCGTGATAATAATGCCTTTTGTGCTGGACATTGCAGTGATTAATTCATTAATTTTTTCAATCATTATGGGTGATAAGCCATTGTATGGTTCGTCTAGTAAAGCAAATTTCGATGCATTATTCAGGATTAATTTAATTTCTAAATACCGTAATTCTCCGCCAGATAAATGTTTTATTTTTTTCTCTATCATCGATTGAATCATATCGTCAGCATAAAAATCCTGTAATTTATCTTTGGCAATAGCCAATTGAATAGTCTTTTTTATCGAAAATGAATTTGGAATAAAATTATCTTGAGACAAATAACTGATTTCGTTTAGCAAATCACTAGTTTTTGATTTCACGACGCCATCTACCCGGACAAATTTAAAATCAGCAGTTACAATTCCGAAAATGATTTTTAACAAGGTCGATTTCCCGGAACCATTTCTTCCTAAAACCCCAATAATATCAGCAGTTTCACATCTCAAATACACATCAGAAACTATACTTTTCCCCTCATATTGTTTTTGGATACTATCTATTTCTAAAATATTTTTAGTCATACGAATTTCAATACTACATTAATGACTAAAATCAGCATTAGCGAAAAAACAAAATTCATCAGAAAACCATAAATGAATAGATGCAATTTAGAGATTCCGTTGTTGTAATAAAACAGATATTCGTTTTTAGTATTCACTTCTTTTATCAAAAGGCTAATGAAGAAACCAAAAATAATAAGGGCGTATTTGAAGGTTTCAAATCCGCCAAAAACCCATGCTAAAGTGCTTATTGACATGTTAATTGTCAAGGTGCTTTTGTAAAATTCGAAGATATTGGCTAGTTTTCTGATTGGGAATTTTGTTTAAATTAGTTTTTCTTCAAAAGGAATGTTTTCATCTAAAATTTCGCTTAATAAAAGAACCATTTGCTCTAAATAATTACCTAATATTTCTTCATTTATAATTGCATTTATTTCGTTGATTTCTTTAAAATTAAACGCAAGAAAACCTGCTTTTAAATTCTTAAAAGAAATTATTCCTGCTTCAATTGGTTTTCCTTTAGCGTCATGCTCATACATATAAGCATACGCCAGCACCTGAATGATTTTGTCGCTTTTAATATCTTCAGTAAGTCCTTTCCATGATTTCAGTGTAACGCTTGCTTTTTCTACTTTTCCGGTTTTATAATCGATAATTCGAATGATTCCGTTGCGCTCTTCAATCCGGTCTACATTTCCTTTTATCAATACCGGAAAAGGCAAATTAGGATGATTTATAATTCGCTCGAATGTTTGTTCCAAAGCTATAATTTTTATTGCATCACCATTCTTGATACTTTCCAGTTCCACTTTCAGGAAATTGGAAACATTGCGCTTGGCGACTTCAAATGCCAGCAAATTTCTACCCTTTTTGATTTCACCTTCTTTGTACACCAATTTGAATTGTTTCAAAACCTCTGTATCTATTTGTTTGAAACAATTTAGAATATCACTTTCTGATATAAATTTATCAATGAAAGGCTCGTATAAAACTTTCAAAGTTTCGTGGATAATAGTTCCCAAGGTATTCAAGGCAATATTTTCCTCTACTTCTTCTACTTCGCTGATGCGTAAAATCTTCTGGAAATAAAACTGAATTGGATTCCGGATATAACTCGTTATCGCCGATGGAGAAAACCCTTTTTCGGCTATTTCTTTCAATCGCAGCATAACACGTTCTGATTTTGGAATCACCATAGGCTGATACGCTGTTTCGGGTAGCACGGCATTATAAATTTCGTGAGTCAGCGTATGATTTTTTTGTTTTTCGACTTCCAGTTGCGTGATGAATCTGCTTTTTTCTCCGGCATCCAATCCTTCACTCTCGGTATTATAAATTAAATAAATGTTCTTTGCTCTTTGTAATAAATGATAGAAATGATAGGTGTAAATTGCATCTTTTTCTTTGAATGTGGGCAAGCCCAATTCGCGTTTTACATCATAGGGGATAAACGAATTTTGCGATTTTCCGGCCGGGAATTTCCCTTCATTCATCGAAGTGACAATAACGGTGTCAAAATCTAATACACGGCTTTCTAAAACGCCCATAATTTGCAAACCATTGAGCGGTTCTCCTTCAAATGAAACCTCGGCCAAATCAATAACTTGTTTGTAAATGGCATAAAGAGTTTCGATTTTATCGATATGTTCGTGCTTTGAATAATAATTAATTAGTTTGTTAATGACTTTAAAAATAGCAAAAACAAAAGCTTTGGTGATTTTTTCTTCTTCGTTGTCGTTGCTTAAATTTCCTTTGATGGTTTGCAATAATTTTGAAATGGTCTCTAAAACTGGAATCGAACCCTTTTCCCATTTTTGGAATAATAAAAGAAATATTTCACTTGGAATTCCATTCAATTCCATCAATTTATGATGCGTAATAAAAGTATAATTATTTTGGTTAATGGTTTGGACTAGCGCGCTGGTTTTTGCGTATGGTTCCACCAAAGGGTGGGTTAAAATATCTAAGATATCTTTGTAGTATAAGACATAGCTTTTAGCATTTCTGGACAATGCATTTGTGTGCATTTTGAATAATTTAGCAGTCAAAATCTGCGCTGGATTGTTCTTGCTGGAATATCCCATCGTAATATTCAAAGCGCCAACACTTGAGGGTAATGAATATAAAAGCGGTACCAAAAGATTTTCTTCGCCCAGAACCACAGCAACTTTATCTAGCGTTCCATCAGTTCCTAGGCTTTGTGATTCATTGATGATATTCTCGATAATACTCCCGGCTATTTTGGCTTGACCAATTGTTTTGGGTGTGCCAATGACCTGAATGTTTTTAGTTTGAGAAAAATCATTTACAATCCATTCAAACGGATGTAATTTATAATGTTTCCAATTTTCTTTAAAACGTCTTACAAATAAACCAGCATCATGATAGGGATCATTGAGAAAGGTTTGGTCTGCGTCCCAATATATTTTGGCTTGATCAGAAGCGATGAGGTGTTGGATTATTTTTTCTTCGGCTGCATTCAATGCATTAAAACCCGCAAAGACGAATTTTTTGTCATGTAGGGAATTCGAAAAATGATTTATGTTATGCACTGCTTCACGATAGATTAATCCTTGATAGCCGATTCCCTTGTTCAGTAAATGAGTGTACAATGATTGATAATAGTTGGGCAGTAGTTTCCAAAAATCAATATATTTTTCTAATAATGCCGTTTTGTTTTCTACTTCAATTCCCCATTTTTTGATGTCTTCAATGTCTTTCAGATAGGAAAGAACATGGGATGGATCTAGTAAATAGCGGTCAATTTCATTGAAGTCCTGCAGGAGTGTTTTGGCCCAATTGGCAAATAATTCAAAGGATTGTTGATTTGCTGTCGCGGTAATAGATAAATACACTTCATAGAATTCGAATAATAATTCGATAGGATCTATAGTGCGGATACCAGCTATGTTTTGAACAAAATCCTCAACACTTATAATTTCGGGTGAAATTATGTTGGTTGCGACTTGTTTCTTTAAGGCTTCAATCAGGAATATTTTAGCTCGTTTGTTTGGTAAAACAACAATCGTATTGGAAAGAGTGTCAGCGTATTTTGCGATTAAAACCGAAGCTATTTTATCTAGAAAAGAAGTATTTGTCATTTTATAAAAATAAAAAAAACGCCTCGATAAATCGAGGCGTTTTCTAAAAATTTTTGAACAATATTATTTTTGCAATAACAATTCAGTTCTTCTGTTTTTAGCTTTACCTGCAGCAGTTTTATTTGTTTCAACTGGAGTGCTTTCGCCAAAACCAACAGTATTTAAGTTTTCAGCTTTTATTCCTCTTTCGATCATAGCTTCTTTAACGATACTAGCTCTATCTTCAGAAAGTTTTTGGTTGTATTCATCTGAACCATCGCTATCTGTATGTCCTTCAATGCTAAATTTAGCATTTGGATAATTTTTTAGGATTTCTGCCATTGCATCTAATCTAGCTGGAACATCTCCAGTTTTGAAAGTTGCTTTACCAGAATTAAAGTAAACTGCTCTAGCTTGAATTTTAAGATTGTCTAAAGCTTCAGTAGTTACTTCAGGACATCCTTTGTTGCTAGCTGGGCCAGCAATAGTAGGGCACTCATCATCTTTGTCTAGAACACCATCTCCATCAGTATCTGGCCATGGGCATCCACCGTTTTCTTTAGGACCTGCAACTGTAGGACATTTGTCATCTTTATCAGCAACACCGTCTCCATCTGTATCAGGACATCCTTTTAATTCTTTAGGACCAGCTTCATTTGGACAAGCATCATCTTTATCAGCAACACCGTCTCCATCTGTATCAGGACATCCTTTTAATTCTTTAGGACCAGCTTCATTTGGACACTCATCTTCACTGTCTTGAATTCCGTCTCCATCTGTATCAGGACATCCGTTGAATTCTTTTAAACCAGCAACTTCTGGACAAGCATCATCTTTGTCATATATTCCATCACCATCTGTATCTTTTCCACCAAATTTGAAGATAATACCAGCAGAGTGTTGAAAGAGAGATCGGTCATCGCCAAAAGATTTTTTGTATCTAGTTGCAAGTTCGAAACCAACATTTTCGGAAAGCCATAAAGTTAAACCAGCACCTGGGTTTAAAGTTCCAAAACTACTGTCTCCCAAGAATGTATATCCACCACCAATAGAAAGAGATGGGTCTATAACTTTAGATTTAATTAAATTCATGAAGCTGTATCTTATCGTAGCATCAACACCATAATACATTAAATCACCAGGATTAGTGACAAGATATCCTCTGGAGTCATGACCTACAGCACCTGGAGCAAAAGTTACAAACTTATCAATTTTGTTTACAGATCCAGTAAGACCAAAAGAGAAATTATCTCCTACGTATTTTGAGACACTTAAATACGATACAGAAGGTAGGACGTTCCAGTTTGTTTTCGCATCAAAAGGTTGCGAAAAATGACGGTCTAGCCAATTATTTCCTCCACCAGCACTAGTTCTAGTGTCTACGGCATTTGCTCCAAAAGAGATTGCCCATGGGTTGTTACTGTCTTGTGCGTGAGAACTTAAACCCATCACCATCATCGCAGCAACTAAAATTTTGTTAAGATGTTTCATACTTAATTTTTTTAATTACAATTTAGTTAATTACAAGCAAAAATAGGACGTAATTTTTAAACTACAAAATATTATGTTAAAAAAAACCTACAAACAAGGCTAAAAGTGCGAATTATATAACATTTAACTCTTTTCCTACCGCTACAAAGGCATTTATTGCCTGATCTAAATGCGCTTTTGTATGTGCCGCTGAAAGTTGTACTCTAATTCTTGCTTTATCTTTAGGAACTACTGGAAAAAAGAAGCCTATTACATAAATTCCTCTTTTTAATAATTCATTTGCCATAGTTTGAGACAATTTTGCATCATATAACATCACCGGTACTATTGCAGAATCCCCATCAATGATATCAAAACCTGCTTTTTTAATCCCATCTCTAAAATAATTAGTATTCCATTCTAGTTTGTCTCTAAGTGTTGTATCTTTTTCTAAGAGTTCAAAAACCTTAATGGAAGCTCCAACGATTGCTGGTGCTAAGGAATTTGAAAATAAATACGGTCTGGAACGTTGACGTAATATTTCGATAATTTCTTTTTTAGCGGTCGTATACCCGCCCATGGCGCCACCAAGTGCTTTTCCTAAGGTTCCTGTAATAATATCTACTCTTCCCATGACTCCTTTTAACTCAAGTGTCCCTTTTCCGGTAGCACCAATAAATCCAGCAGCATGGCATTCATCAACCATAACCATTGCGTCATATTTATCGGCCAAATCACAAATTTTATCCAACGGAGCTACAACGCCATCCATGGAGAAAACACCATCCGTAACAATTAATTTGAAACGGGTACCGGCTTCTGTAGCCTTAATCAGCTGCTTTTCCAGGTCTCCCATATTGCTATTTTCATAGCGATATCGCGTCGCTTTACACAAACGAACACCATCTATAATAGAGGCATGATTTAAACTATCCGAAATAATACAATCCTGATCTCCTAATAAGGGTTCAAAAACACCTCCGTTTGCATCAAAAGCGGCCGCATAAAGAATGGTATCTTCTGTGCCATAAAACTCAGAAATCTTTTTTTCCAAAGTTTTATGAATGTCTTGTGTCCCACAAATAAAACGCACCGATGACATTCCAAAACCATGCGTATCAAGAGCGTCTTTTGCAGCCTGAACAACTTCTGGATGGGATGACAAGCCAAGATAATTATTGGCACAAAAATTTAAAACCGTTTCTCCTGTCGAAATGGTTATTTCTGCATCTTGTGGTGAGGTGATAATGCGCTCTGATTTGAAGATTCCATTGTCTTCTATTGTTTGTAATTCTGACTGTAAATAGTCTTTAATTTTTCCGTACATTTTTTATGTTTTTAAAATTCAATTTTGCGAATAATTCATTTTTTAGGCTACAAATTTACTACATCGATTTCTTTTCCTATATAAATTAGTGCTTTTTTTACCACTTTATACCCCATTAATTCAATTGCATTTTGATATTTTTCTAATTGTAAGTGGTATTTAGGATTATGTGTTCCTGTTTTATAATCCAACAGCAACACTTCTTTATTTTTTGTCAAAACCATTCGGTCCGGTTTTATAGTCTTTCCTTCCTTTTGAATAATTGTTTGTTCATTCAGTACCTCATTCCCTTCCGAAAAATAATCGGTTAGTTCTGTATGAGTGACAATTTCCTGTATGGTACTGTAAACGGCTTCCTTTTGTTTAAAAACGATGAGTCCGTTTTCAATCGCTTTTGTTATAGCTAAATCTATATCGTTTTTCGTTTTCACAAAAGATAAAATCTCATGAATGACGTTTCCATAGGCAATGGCTTCCTGTTGTTGTGTTCCCCACATCAATGCTTCTCTTTGTGCAATTTTGATGTTTTTTGGATTCAAAATTTCCAAAACTAACGGAATTGTTTTGGAGGTATCAATGTGTTTTTTTTCTTTTGATAATTTAGCGATATCCCCAAAATCATATTCCAATTTATCGGTATCGAATTCCCCTTTACTCTCCAAATAATTAATAAAAAAAGCACACATATTATTTTTTGGAACTTCCCCTTTACTGGATAAATTCATATTTGAAATCACATACAACTGTTCCTCCGCTCTGGTCAAAGCCACATAAAGCACATTGATATTGTCTAATAATTCTTCCTGTTTCTTTTGATTGTAAATCTCAGCCGCTTCCTCTCCAAATCCTTCTACGGCACTATTGTTATCAATTAATACTTTTGACAGGCCAAAAATTCCTCCTTCAGCATTGAGCCACAATTTATCTTTTGGTTTCCTGTTGTAATCTTCCTCTGCAAATGGCATAATGACTACCGGAAACTCCAATCCTTTTGATTTATGAATCGTCATAATCCGAACGGCATTATTTCCTTCTGGTGAGGGAATACTAAATTTTTGTGCGTTTTTATCCCAGAAATTTAAAAAATCAGAAATTCCTGCTTGGTTGCGAATGTCACGTTCCAGAACTATGTCTAAAAAATATTGGACGTAGGCATTCCCCTCCCTAACCTTCCCCGAAGGGGCAGGAGCCGACACCGATAAGTTGGAGTCTTGAATTTCTTCTCGTTGAATTAATTCTTCTTTTATTCGTTTTAAAACTTCCGAAATATTCTTTATAACCTGTTCATTGGTAAATCGAATGACTTTATACCCTAATTTATTCAGGGTAACTGTTCTATTATTATCTAACTGAACCTGCTCTTCGGTAAAATGATAATCCTCATCCACTTCAACAACCAGTTTTTTCGATAAACAAACAAAATGAACAATAAAATCAGCTATCAAATGGTGTTGCCTGAATTTATAATCTTCAAATGATCTAGATTTAAACTCCATCCAAAGAATTTTCTCAGCATGTATTGATTCAATACGATGGAATTTATCCTTACGATTAACCACTTCGTCATCCTTTTCTTTGGAGAGGGCCGGGGAGAGGAACTTTGCAATAATAACCTCCACCGCTTCATACAATGATTTTTTTCTAATGTCTTGAAACGACAATGAAATATTAAAACTCACCAGCCAATTTTCGAAATCCGTTTCCTGAAACAATGCCATTCCTTTGGCAATGAAATCAGCAACAGGTAATCTGTCCTGAATATGCGTTCCTATATAGTAAAGGAAATTCGCCTTAGCTTCTAAATCAGCGTTGTTTTTCAGGTATTTTAATAAATGAATAATCAATCGTACTTCAGTAGCATTTTGAATCATTAACGTTTCCGAGGATAAAAGCGGTATTCTTTGCTCTGTCAAATAGTTCGCAATCGCAATTCCCTGATTTCGTTTCCGGGTAAGAATGACAATATCTTTGTATTCAAATCCTTTTTGAATTACTTTTTGAATCGTATTCAGCGTGGCCAAAACATATAAATCAGTTTTATCTAAAGCTTCTTCGTCTCCAGAAGCTTCCGGATTATCATTTGTTTTCTCTACTTTTGGGATAAAAGAAATATTCACATAACCTCCTGTTTTGTCATTGGTTTTTTGGTGGCTGTGATTTTCATACAACTCTTTGTAATCTAAATGAGCAAATTCACCGGACAACAATTTAAAAAATTCATTATTAAATTCGATTACCTGCGAATAACTTCGGTAATTTTTATCAAGATGTTCAAGTTTTTTATCAGGATTATTGAACGGGTTTTGATCTTTACTCAATTCAATAAACTGTTCGGCTTTTCCGCCGCGCCACCTGTAAATAGACTGTTTGGGATCGCCCACAATCATCAAGGTTCCTTTTTCTCCATAATCATCCTGTCCGGAAAGGGCATTATCAATAAGCGGAATCAGGTTTTGCCATTGCATCTCCGAAGTATCCTGAAATTCATCGATAAAAAAATGGCGGTAGCGTTCCCCCAATCGTTCGTATATAAAAGGCGCCGGCTGGTTTTGAATTTCCCTATGGATTATGGCATTAAATTCTGAAATGGAAAGTACATTTTGTTCACTTTGTATTTTGGCTAATTCATTACTTACCGTATTTAATAAGGAAAGTGGTGTAATGTTTTTCAGGAAGGCTTTATAGAAATGGATCTTTTCGAAAGCTTTGTAAACTTTGTCTAAAAATTGCAATAAATCTGGAATTATGTTTTCAATAATCGCACGATCTTTTGCCGTTTTATTTATGGCTATATCTTCCAACTTACGAAAAATTTTATTCTTCGGATTGAATTTTCCCTGTTGAATACTATTGATATGATTGGGAAAAGTTCCTCTGGAAAAAGATTTTACATCAATTCCATTGGTGTCAATTAATAACAAGGCCGCTGTTGCAAAAACAACAGTCTGTTTTTCTAAATCTTTACTGGCTTCTACTAATTTCTTTTTTATTGCAACGAACTCAGCGATGGATTTATCCTGAAACTGCGTGATTTCGTTTCTGTTATTTTCATTGAGGATCAAACGGCCTGTCTCTAGAATTTCACGGGAAATATCCCAAGATTTATCATCGTCAGTTTTTTCCATCGTGAAATCGATGAGCAGTTTTGTCAACGTTTCATCTTCACCGGCCTGAGCAATTATAGCATCTACAGCCTCAATTAATAAATTTTCAGTGTCCAGGGTGACTTCAAAAGTCATGGGCAAATTCAAATCATGCGCAAAGGCCCGAATTACCTTGTGGGTGAATTTATCAATCGTAGAAATATCAAATGCAGCGTAGTTATGAATAATATGCTTGATAATTTGCTGTGATTTAGTTTTGATTTCGAGGATCGAAAGTTCTGTATCTATTGCTAAATCCTGCATCAAGTCCTGGGCTTTGTGGCTGGGCTCGTCTTTTGCAAATTCAGAAAGACTACCCACAATTCGGCTTTTCATTTCGTGCACCGCTTTGTTGGTAAACGTAATGGCCAGTATAGTGCGATAGGCATCATTTTTTTTTGCAACAAGAATAATCTTGAGGTACTCTTTGACAAGCGCATAGGTTTTTCCGGATCCAGCTGATGCATCGTATATGGAAAATGAAGGTCTTTGCATGTTGCTATTATTATACGCTGTGAGTTATATAAATTACTACTTTTTTTATAAAAAAGAACCCTTTTTATGGTATTCAAGTACAAAAAACCAAACTGCTTGTGCTTCCTTTTCAGGGTTGTGTTTTAATGAAAAACAAAGCAAGTAACAGGGGATTTTTCTTTTGCCAAAAGTGATTAAATAAATTTTCTAATGCTCATCATAATCCCAATGTGAAGCCCTTCATGAAAATCATTGAAAGCCATTGCATCCTGAGCACTTTTTAGCGTATACCCTGTTGATGTAGGATATTCAGTGAAGTTTTTGAAGTTTTTATTTTCAAAATCAAGTTTAGTTTGATTGATAGTTTCAAATAACAAATCCTTCATTTCGGCTAATTCTTCTTGTGTTGCAATATGTTCTGGCTTAGTTCCTTTTTTATATTTTTCTACCATTTCCTCAGAAACCATCATCGGTAAACCCGATAATTTATACACTAATACTTGCTGTGTCACTATTATATGACCGATGTTCCAAATCAGGTTATTGTTGAATCCTTCCGGAATCGTGTTGAGTTGCGCTAAAGTATATCCTTTTAAAAACTGTGAAACTATTTTTCGGCTGGTTAAAGTAATGTCTAATATTTGATTCATTTTTTTATTTTTTGATAAAAATAATCATTTTCCGTGTCAAATGAATTTTCTTTGCACAAAGAAATTGCTATTTATATGGACATAATATATTATCTCGCTTCTTGCGACACCTGCAGAAAAATCATAAAATCACTTCCTAAAGAGCATGATTTTAAGTTTCACGACATCAAACAAGATCCAATTACTGTTGCTGAATTAGAACGAATGCGCGAACTTTCCGGAAGTTATGAAGCGCTTTTTAGCAAAAAAGCACAACTGTACAAATCGATGGATTTAAAAAATAAATCCTTGACCGAAGACGATTATAAAAAATACATTCTGGAACATTACACGTTTTTGAGTCGCCCTGTATTTATCATCAAAGACAAGATTTATATCGGGAATACCCAACAAAATATGTTGCAGGTAATGAAAGCCTTGGCATAATGTCCAAAAGAAATCTTGCACTAATTGGTGCCACAATTGTTTCCATAATTTACGGAGTCACGTTTACTATTGCCAAAGATGTCATGCCGTTGTATATTGATGCCTATGGTTTTATACTGTTGCGCGTAGGTGGTTCAATGATTTTGTTTTGGATCTTTTGGCTTTTTATGCCGAAGGAAAAAATTGCCTCCAATGACTTTCCCCGAATTATTGCCGCAGCTTTCTTTGGCGTAGCATTTAATATGCTTACATTTTTCAAAGGATTAAGCCTTACTTCGCCTATTAGTGCTGCAGTTATCATGGTTTCGACACCAATGATTGTGTTGACGCTTTCGGCTATTATCATGAAGGAACGCATGCAAAAACGAATGGTTTTTGGAATTATACTTGGTCTGATAGGGACTGCTTTTCTTATTCTGTACGGAAAATCCATTGGCAGCGCCACAAACGCCGGGTTGGGAAATTTTCTGGTATTGGTCAATGCTATTTCCTATGGATTTTACCTGATTATCGTCAAGAAATTAATGGATAAATACAATGCGTTTACGTTTGTAAAATGGATTTATTTATTTGGATTTATTATGGTTTTGCCTTTTGGCTGGAGTCAATTTCAAACGGTGGACTGGGCTTTGGTTCCCATGGATATTTGCTGGAAAATTGGATTTGTTGTCGTCATTTCTACATTTCTGACCTATTTGCTTAATTTGCTTTCGATGAAAGAATTAAAACCAACGACGGTTGCCGTTTTTATTTATTTGCAACCGCTATTTGCCACTATTTTTGCGATAAGCTTGGGCAAAGACGAATTGAGTTTGGTAAAAATTGGTTCGGCAGTTTTGATATTTATCGGCGTTTATTTAGTGACACAGAAAAAGAGTGTGCAGTAATCAGCTGTTAGTGTTCAGCGCCTAAATTGCAGGTTATTGTCTTTTATAACGTTCGTTGGGCTATTTATATCAACTCAAAAATTAAAATCTGATTACTAAATATGTACTTATGCCGAGTCACTGTTTACTAAAAACGGACCACTGACCACTTTTTTAGTATCTTTGACCTCTTTTAGAAAATTATATGATACAATCAATGACGGGTTTTGGTAAAGCTACTTTGCAATTACCAACCAAAAAAATCACGGTAGAAGTGAAATCTTTAAACAGTAAAGGTTTGGATTTGAATGTGAGAATGCCTTCGCTGTACCGCGAAATGGAATTGGGTTTACGCAACCAAATCGCACTTAAGCTGGAAAGAGGCAAAGTAGATTTTTCTATTTTTATCGAAACTACCGCCGAACAAACTTCTACGAAAGTAAATGTGCCCATTGTAAAAGGGTACATCAATCAGTTAAGAGAAGTGTATGCTGATGCAGATGAAACGGAACTGATGAAAATGGCGATCCGTATGCCGGACACCATGAAAATAGAACGTGATGAAATCGATGAAAACGACTGGGTACAAATCCAAACCGTTATCGAAGAAGCCTTGCAAAACATCTTGACCTTTAGAAGAGATGAAGGAATGTCTCTTGAAAAAGAATTTCAATTGCGAATTGGCAACATTAGGCAGTATATGACCGAAGCTTTGGCGCTTGATCCAGAACGTGTTCAGGCAATAAAAGACCGTTTGCAAACTGCAATTGCTGAACTTAAAGTGAATGTAGACGAAAACCGTTTTGAGCAGGAATTGATTTATTATTTGGAGAAATTAGACATCACCGAAGAAAAAGTACGTTTGACGAATCACCTGGATTATTTCTTGGAAACCATCAACGGAACGGAGGCCAACGGTAGAAAATTAGGTTTCATTACCCAAGAAATGGGACGTGAAATCAACACGATGGGTTCTAAATCCAATCACGCACAAATGCAGAAATTAGTCGTTCAGATGAAAGACGAATTGGAAAAAATAAAGGAGCAGGTATTGAACGTTCTATAATATAGATACTGAAATAAATTCAGCATAAAATGAGCACAGGAGGAAAATTAATCGTTTTTTCGGCACCATCAGGATCTGGGAAAACCACCATAGTTAGGCATTTATTAAGCAAAGAAGATTTGAATCTGGAGTTTTCTATTTCGGCAGCTTCCCGCGAACCAAGAGGCGAAGAAGTAAACGGAAAAGACTATTATTTCATGTCTACCGAAGACTTTAAAAAACACATCAAGAACGAAGACTTCTTGGAATGGGAAGAAGTGTACCGCGATAATTTCTACGGAACTTTAAAAAGTGAAGTGGAGCGCATCTGGGCAAAAGGAAAAAATGTAATTTTTGATATTGATGTCTCTGGTGGATTGCGCATCAAGCATAAATTCCCGGAAGAAACGTTAGCCGTTTTCGTGAAACCACCAAGCGTAGATGAACTAAAAAGAAGATTAAAGGAACGTTCTACCGAAAGTGATGACAAAATCAATATGCGCATCGCTAAAGCTTCTGTTGAATTGGCTACAGCGCCACAATTTGATGTGATTATAAAAAACTACGATTTAAATATTGCTTTGGAAGAAGCTTATCAATTGGTAAAGAATTATGTAAAGGATTAAAATATAACACAAAGAGGTACAAAGGAAATAATAGGCTCATACGAAAATTTTATAAACACTTTGTGAATCTTCGTGAAACAAAATATTATGAAAATAGGACTTTATTTCGGAACGTTTAACCCCATTCATATTGGACATCTTATCATTGCCAATCACATGGCCGAGCATGCTAATATAGACCAAGTATGGATGGTGGTTACGCCACACAATCCTTTGAAGAAAAAAAATACTTTGCTTGATGATTACCATCGGTTGCAAATGGTATATCTTGCTACTGAAGATTTTCCAAAAATCAAACCTTCGGATATTGAGTTTAAATTGTCACAGCCCAATTATACAATAAATACCTTAGTTCACTTGCGGGAAAAGTACCCCAATTACGAATTCTCGTTAATCATGGGCGAAGACAATCTAAGGTCGTTGTACAAATGGAAAAACTACGAAGCTATTCTGGCGCATCACGAGATTTATGTGTATCCTAGACTCGAAACCAAGGGCCAAACCGGCGAAGCTATTTCTTTGGAAGTAGAAAATCTAACTTTCAAGAATCACCCAAAAATCCACCTGATTGACGCTCCGGTTGTTGAAATATCATCTACATTTATTCGGGATAATATCAAAAAAGGGAAAAATGTACAGCCTTTATTGCCCGCTAAAGTTTGGGAATGTATTGATCACAATAACTTTTATAAGAAGTAATTACGCCAGAATTCTTTTTAATTCCAATTGAATATTCTCAAAAACAGGACTTAAATTATCATTTTTACCAGATAACACATATACTTCTGTACTTGGCATTTGCTTGCTGTTCCACATCAATTGGATTTTATTTTCTGCTATTAAACTTTTTGCGTTTATATCCCAAACAACGGCTATTCCGGTATTTTTCGAAATTATTTCAAGCATTTCATACTCGGACGGAATGATATAATTGGGAATCATCGAGGGCCTTTTTTTACTAAAAACATGCAGCCAAAACAACTTTATATGCGGAATCTGTGCATTGTGGCTGAACCACTTTTGGTCGTTTAACCACTGTTCAGTTGCAGAGAAATTCTTTATTTTGATATTAGATTTTAACTCAGAAGCATCAATGTTATTGGAACCAACAATCACTTGTTTGATTTCGCCAACCTTTTTCTGAATGGTGTCAAACGTGTCATATTGTTTGGTAACAATAGCAAAATCGAGTTTTTTAGAATCGACCAATTCAAAAAGTGTGTCGTTTTCATGGAAACTAAAATCGATAAAATCAAATTTTGAAATTAAGGCATTTCCCAAACTGATCATCAAGTGTTTCGAGATGCCAATGGATATTAATCGATTCGCATCAAACGCTTTGGCACGAAAACCATTCTCCACATTTTCCAATCGGTCCAACGCCTCGATGATTAGATTATTGAGTAACTTAGCATATTCTGTTGGCTCCACACCTTTTGACTTTCGATTAAAAAGTTTATATCCGACATGTGCTTCCAACATTGATATTTGTTGACTTACAGCGGGTTGACTGATAAATAATTCCTTGGCAGCCAACGAAAAATTACCGTTTTTATAAACGGATTTAAACGTTCTGTACCATTCGAGATTAACCATGATATAAATATATTTATCACAAACATAATTTAAATTATTTTTACTAATAGCATATTCGCACTAAATTTGTAGAAACAAAATAAGAAATGAAGAAAATTGCATTCTTTGCCATTATAGCATTAACAGTAAGTTGCATTTCAGCAACTGCACAAAATAAAAAAAGTATGAAAAAAGTATTATTTGTTGTTACGAGTCACGATAAACTAGGTAACACGGGAGAAAAAACAGGATTTTGGACAGAAGAACTTGCCGCGCCATATTATGAATTAGTAGATAAAGGAGTTGTTATTGATATTGCTACCCCGTTAGGAGGACAACCACCTATAGATCCAAAAAGTGAAGATCCATCTGCAGCAACTGAAGATACTAAACGATTTGATGCTGATACTGAATTATTGGCAAAACTGAAAAATACGCACAAATTAGCCGATGTAAAAGAATCGGATTATGATGCCGTTTTTTATCCAGGAGGTCATGGACCGTTATGGGATTTAGCCACGGATGAAAATTCAAGCGCTTTGATTGAAGCTTTTTATACGAATAATAAACCTGTCGCTTTTGTATGTCATTCACCAGCAGTCTTAAAAAACGTAAAAGTAAATGGGGATTTTTTGGTAAAAGGAAAAAAAGTAACCGGATTTTCTAATACGGAAGAGGAAGCTGTAGGCTTAACTGATGTCGTACCATTTTTATTAGAGGATGCGTTGCAAGCTAACGGGGCCAAATATTCAAAAATAGGGGATTGGCAACCGTATGCAGTAGAAGATGGCTTATTGATTACAGGTCAGAACCCGGCTTCATCTAAACTCGTTGCAGAAAAATTATTAAATCAATTGAATTTAAAAAAATAAAAACATGTTAAACTTCGAATTATACAATCCTACTAATTTAATTTTTGGAAAAGGACAAATTGAAAAACTTTCTACTTTAGTTCCACAGGGCGCAAAAATTCTTTTGGCTTATGGAGGCGGAAGTATTTTCAAAAATGGAATCCATGAACAGGTAATTAATGCTTTAAAAGGTTTTGAAATCGTCGAATTTTCGGGAATTGAGCCAAATCCACATTTTGAAACTTTGATGAAAGCAGTAGCAGTTATCAAAGAACAAAATATCGATTTTATCCTTGCTGTGGGTGGAGGTTCTGTAATTGACGGGGTAAAATTCATTTCGGCTGCTGTAAATTTTGACGGAAACCCAATTGATATTCTTCAAAAACGAGTGTTGACTAAAGATGTATCTAAAATTATTCCTTTTGGAACCGTTTTAACTTTACCGGCAACGGGAAGTGAAATGAATTCTGGCGGAGTTGTTACTATTGAATCCACACAGGAAAAATTATCATTTGGTGGTAGCGCCTTGTTTCCAAAATTTTCTATTTGCGATCCAACCGTCATTGAATCTTTACCCAAAAGACAATTGGAAAACGGAGTTGTTGATGCCTATACCCATGTTTTGGAACAATATCTAACCTATCCACATGAAGGATATCTTCAAGATAGAATTGCCGAAAGTATTTTACAGACCTTGATTCAAGTTGGTCCTGATGTTGTTGAGAATCCTAAAGATTATGCTTTGGCTTCTAACTTTATGTGGAGTTGTACGATGGCTCTAAATGGATTAATCCAGAAAGGAGTTCCTTCGGATTGGGCTACACACATGATTGGCCATGAATTAACCGCTTTGTACGGAATTGATCATGCTAGAACATTGGCGGTTGTAGGTCCAAATTTATACCGAGTGATGTTTGAAACCAAAAAAGGAAAACTGGCACAATACGGAAAGCGTATTTTCAATTTGACTGGAACCGAAGATGAAATAGCAAACGAAGCGATCAATAAAACAGTTGAGTTTTTCCATACAATGGGAATGGAGACTAAATTATCGGATTACACCAAAGACTATGATAAAACGGCTGATTTTATAGTAAACCGCTTCAAAGAAAGAGGTTGGCTGGGATTAGGAGAAAAAGAAAATATCACTTTAGAAAAAGTGAAATCAATTGTAGAAATGAGTTATTAATTCAAATAATCAGATTACCGATTGAAGTATTTTTAAATAAAAAGGCGTTCTCATTTTGTATGGGAACGCCTTTTAAAATTCAAATTATAACTAACTAATTCAATTCTGTTTTTTTGTTAAAACAGTAACTATAATAAAAGAATAACGGTATTAATGTGTTTATATTGTGTTTGAAAATCAAATGTTTTAAATTTAATTTAATATATTGTGATATTATTATTGAAAACCCCTGTGAATCCCAGATTTAAGGCGGTGCTTTTTTGGCTTGATTCATAGTTTTTAAGTACTTTTGATTAAATTCAATAAAAAATGACTGAAAACATAAAATTTGCAGTAATTGGTGGTGGTAGTTGGGCAACAGCCATAGCTAAAATGTTATGCGTAAATCTTACCGAAATTTCATGGTACATGCGCAATGATGCTGCTATAGAACACATCAAGACCTACAAACACAATCCAAATTACCTAAGTTCTGTTGAATTTGATACCCAAAAATTGAAGCTAACCAATGATATTAATGAAGCAGTAGCCTATGCGGACTACATTATCTTTGCTATTCCTTCCGCTTTTTTAGAGGGTGAATTAGAAAAATTGACTGTTTCGTTGAAAGATAAAATTATTTTTTCGGCTATAAAAGGGATTGTTCCTGAGACCAGTTTGATTGTAGGGGAACATTTCCATGTAAAATATGATATTCCTTATTATAACATTGGTGTAATCTCTGGTCCTTGTCACGCAGAAGAAGTGGCTATGGAGCGGTTATCATATCTGACAATCGCATGTGGCGATTCTGATAAAGCAAAAATTGTTGCCGATACTCTTGCTGGAAATTACATTAAGACTAAAATTACAGATGATATTATAGGAACTGAATATGCTGCGATGCTAAAGAATATTTATGCCATTGCTGCAGGAATGGCCCATGGACTGGGTTATGGAGATAATTTCCAATCCGTATTGATGAGTAATGGGATCAGGGAAATGAAAAAATTTATCAAGAAAGTTCATAAAATGAAGCGCAACATCAATGATTCTGCTTATTTAGGCGATTTACTGGTTACAGGCTATTCCGTTTTTTCGAGAAACAGAATGTTTGGTAATATGATAGGTAAAGGCTACACGGTGAAATCAGCAATGATGGAAATGAGCATGGTTGCTGAAGGATATTACGCTACTAAAAGTGCTTATAAGCTAAATCAGGCTTATGGTGCCAAAACACCTATTATTGATGCCGTTTATGAGGTTTTATACGAAGGAAAAGATGCGAAAACCATATTTAAGAAACTGACCGACAAACTGGATTAATTCTGCTATATATTTAATAATCAAAATACAATCATGTCATGAGCGAAAGATGGAAATATCAAATTAAAACTGGCGGAATTTGGGGTGTATTTATGACAGTTTTCAATGTGTTATTCGACATAAAAGAAATCCCTTTTTCAGTACAAGTCGCTACGCCTAATTTTTATATTCGAGCAGCTGCTTATATCGGTGTAGGGATTTTTGTTTTAGGTTATTTTACATGGAAATCCAAAGTTAAACAACAAAATCGCTAAATCATTTTTATGAGTAAAAGGTGGCGATTTCAGATTAAAAACGGGATGCGTTGGGGAATTATTCTTTCCCTAAGCTTGCTCGTTTTTGACTTATTCGAACGCTCTTTTGAAGATGCTTTTTTCTCCAAAAGAAACCTGTTCCGAACGCTTTATTTCGTCTTATTCGGAATATTTGTAATAGGATATTTAAATTGGAAGAAAAAAAATAAACGCGACAATAGTGCTGATTTATCTCACGATAATACCATCAATAAATAAAATAGGCACTTCTTCGACTGCTGATTCGCAGATGGATTGTGCTTTGAAAATGTATTTTTTATCGTATAGTTTGTCTCCGATAAAGAAAGTCAGCATGAATTCATTGTTGAGTGCTAAAACGCTTTTTTCAATCATTTCGATTTTCATTACTGAAACTGGCGGAACTGCTACAAAAGCGTGGCGCAAGAGGGATGTTTTTTTCATTTCACCGTTGATGGTTCCAAATGCCTTAGAAACAACCATGACGCTTTCGATTAAAAAGTCACTGTCATTTATTAAATAGGCGTACCATACTTTTTCCATGAAATCGTCGCTCCATTCTTGGACTGCAGCTAGGAATACGTTTTCTACTTCGGGGGTGATGATGTCGGATTTCATTTGATAGTTGAGTGATGATTACCGATTTTTGATTTCAGATTTAAACTTCTAAAATCAAAAATCAGTGCTCTTAAATTTTTATATACTTGATTTGAATTGTTCTAAGAAACGTACGTCATTTTCGTAGAACATACGGATGTCGCCTATTTGATACAACAACATGGCAATTCTTTCGATTCCCATTCCAAAGGCAAATCCGTTGTATTCCTCAGGATTGATGCCGCAATTTTTTAAAACGTTTGGATCCACCATTCCACAGCCCATGATCTCTAACCATCCGGTTCCTTTGGTTATTCTATAATCAGTTTCTGTTTTAAGTCCCCAATAAATATCAACCTCAGCGCTTGGCTCCGTAAAAGGAAAGTAGGAGGGACGCAGACGGATTTTTGATTTTCCGAACATCTCTTTGGTAAAATACAAAAGGGTTTGTTTTAAGTCGGCAAAAGAAACATCTTTGTCTATATACAGCCCTTCCACTTGGTGAAAAATGCAGTGAGAACGAGAGGACACGGCTTCATTACGAAAAACTCTTCCCGGAGAAATGGTCCGAATTGGCGGTTTATTTTCTTCCATGTAACGTACCTGTACCGAAGAGGTGTGTGTGCGCAACAAAATATCAGGGTTGGTTTGTATAAAAAATGTGTCTTGCATGTCGCGAGCCGGATGGTATTCCGGGAGGTTCAATGCGGTAAAATTATGCCAGTCGTCTTCGATTTCAGGACCTTCGGAAACATTGAAACCAATATTTGAAAAGATATCAATAATTTGGTTCTTCACCAATGAAATAGGATGGCGGGAACCGATAGTTATTGGTTCAGCCGAACGCGTGAGATCCCCGTAAAAGCCTTTGGTTTCTTCTTTGTTTTCTAAAGCTTCCTGAAGGGTTTTTACTTTGTCTTCGGCAGATGTTTTGAGCAGGTTGATTACTTGTCCGAATTCCTTTTTTTGATCGTTAGGCACATTTTTGAATTCCGCAAAAAGGTCTTTTAAAAGTCCTTTGCTTCCTAAGAATTTGATTCGGAACGTTTCTAGTTCTGCTGGGTTTTGCGTTGAAAAAGCATTTGCTTCGCCAATATATTCTTTTATCTTATCTATCATTTTCATTCCAATAATTAATTATGCAAATTTAGTGATTTTTGTTGATAGGGACAAGTCACGACTGGCCCGTACAATAAATAATATCAATCAATAAGTTCCTTCTCCAGGAAATAATTCACAATGGCTTCTTTCATTAAAACGGATTGTTCTCCAGCTTTTAGCGGTGGTAATTCCTCTTTTACTTTGTAATGTGGCCAACCTTCCTCGTCAAAAAATTCAAATTCATAGAATCCATAAGGCTCTAATAACCTGCAAATCGCGATATGCATTAGGTTTAGTTTTTCGTCTTTCTTGTATTCGTTATGTACTTTCCCGAGTTCTTGTACGCCAATTAGATAAATAATAGCGTCTAAATCTAAATCTTCCCCTTGAGAAAATTGATTGGAAAGTATATTTACAAGCTGTTCCCAGCGTTCTTTAAGTTGTGTGTCTCTTGACATTTTTGTTGAATTATGAATTATGAGTCATGAGTTATTAATTCATTTGTCATAAAATTATTTTTCGCAAAGATAAGAACTTGAAAATTGACTATGGTAAAGAATAATTCTTTTATATTTGCTGTTTGATCGTTGCAAATTAATTAAGTATGGGATTTTTTGATATCATTTTGGGTGTATTGCTTGCTTTTGCTTTTTACAAAGGCCTTCAAAACGGTCTTTTTGTGGAGTTAGCATCACTAATTTCACTACTGGCCGGTATTTATATTGCAGTACAATTTTCCTCCTATATGCGGGATATTTTAGTGGGATTTGTCAAATGGAATCCTAATACCATTCAAGTAGTAGCTTTTGTTCTTACGTTCATTATTGTAGTTGTTGTGGTTTCAGGTTTAGGTAAATTCCTGACAGGAGTAGCTGATTTTGCTTTTTTGGGCTGGTTGAATGCTTTGGGAGGTGGTTTTTTCAGGGTGCTGAAAACTGTTTTGATTCTGGGTATTGTTTTCGCGATTTTCGAGAAGATTAACTACAACCATCTGTTGGCCAAAAAAGAGACGCTGGATAATTCTCTTTTTTATAATCCAATCCAAAAAACAGCTGGATTCATTTATCCTTCGCTACAGGAATGGTATGGTAGTTTGAAGAAAAAGTAAGTAGTAATGCGTTTTTAGTCGCAGTTTCAACCTTAAACCACAGGGACAAAATTTAGATGATTGGTCTTTTAAATCCGTAATTGTTTTTTTAAGCTTTTTCTATTTTGTCTTTAAAGCGCTCAATGAGTTTTTCAGAGCGTTCCTTTATAAAAGTTGCATTGACCGTGACAGCCTCTAGTTGGTTTTTGTAATTGCTATTTTCATTTTAAACCCGTCCCGATCTTATAACTATTGAATCGGGACTTTTAGTATTATAGGTTTGTCAATTTCTTCAGATCAGCAATTGTAGCTGTTGGATTTTCTGCTTTAAAAACATAACTTCCGGCTACCAGTACATCAGCTCCGGCTTCTACAAGTTGTTTTGCGTTTTTGTTGGTAACACCACCATCAACTTCTATAAGTGTAGTCGCCCCTTTTTTATGGATTAAATCTTTTAATTTTTTAACTTTTACGTACGTATTTTCGATAAATGATTGTCCGCCAAAACCTGGATTTACACTCATGATGCAAACCAAATCAATGTCGTTGATTACATCTTCTAATAGGTCGATATTTGTGTGTGGATTAATGGCGACTCCAGCTTTCATTCCTTCGGCTTTGATGGCTTGCAGGGTTCTGTGAAGATGGGTACAAGCTTCGTAGTGTACGCTTAGAATATTGGCGCCCAATTCAGCAAAAGTTTTGATGTAGCGATCTGGATCTACAATCATCAAGTGAACGTCGATTGTTTTTTTTGCATGGCGGTTTATGGCTTCCAAAACGGGCATTCCGTACGAAATGTTAGGTACAAAAACACCATCCATGATGTCAATATGAAACCAATCGGCTTCACTGTCATTGATCATTTCGATATCGCGTTGCAGGTTTCCAAAATCGGCCGCAAGTACTGATGGTGCAATAAGAGTATTTTTCATTGTGTAGTTGTTTTATAGAGATGCACTGTAGTGCATCTTTACAGTTTGTGTTGTTTGTGCAAAAGTAGTTTTTTTGCAGCAATTGGTGAAAGTTTTTTTAGAAGGGACAACTCGCGAGTTGTCCGTACATTGCGCGTAAGGGATAGAGGCGGCATCCTCGTAGCGTAGCGGAGAGATACAGCCGATAGCCCGACCCGAAGTTTTTACGGAGGGTTACGCCATAGTAGTGAGAAATGAATGGTGAGAAATGAATGGTGAGAAGAATTTAGATTTTAAAAATATAACTCCTGATATCCGAGCCGAGCTAAGCGAACTGAATGGAGTTTTGCTTAAAAAAATAAAACTCCGGTAATCAGCCGGAGTTTCAATCATCAATCAAAAAACGAACAGTTAATCAGACCGTCGTTAGCTATTAGTCACAAGTTTAAAATCAAAAGTCATAATGTTGTAGAACGTTATGACTTTTGATTTTTAAAAAATTGACTGTTTTATCCTAAATAGGTTTTTAGTATTTTGCTTCTTGAAGTGTGTTTTAATCTTCGGATTGCTTTTTCCTTGATTTGACGAACACGTTCTCGAGTCAGGTCGAAAGTTTCGCCAATTTCCTCTAAGGTCATTGGGTGTTGATCACCAAGACCAAAGTACAAACGAACTACATCAGCTTCTCTCGGAGTCAATGTTTCTAGAGAACGCTCGATTTCGGTACGCAATGATTCGTGGATTAATTCTCTGTCTGGATTTGGTGATTCGCCGGAACGTAAAACGTCATAAAGGTTAGAATCTTCTCCTTCCACTAGAGGTGCATCCATTGATAAGTGACGACCAGAGTTCTTCATAGACTCTTTTACGTCATTTACGGTCATATCAAGTTCTTTTGCAATTTCCTCAGCAGAAGGTGGACGCTCGTTAGATTGCTCTAATAAAGCATACATTTTGTTGATTTTATTGATAGAACCAATTTTGTTCAAAGGCAAACGAACGATACGAGATTGTTCAGCCAATGCTTGTAAGATAGATTGACGAATCCACCAAACGGCATACGAGATGAATTTAAAACCACGTGTTTCATCAAAACGTTGTGCTGCTTTTATCAATCCTAAATTTCCTTCGTTGATCAAATCGGGAAGGGTTAATCCTTGATTTTGGTATTGTTTGGCTACAGATACTACGAAACGTAAATTGGCTTTCGTCAATTTTTCTAATGCTTTCTGGTCGCCGGCTTTAATTTTTTGTGCTAATTCTACCTCTTCGTCTGCGGTAATAAGGTCAACTTTACCAATTTCTTGTAAATACTTGTCTAATGAAGCGGTTTCACGATTGGTTACCTGCTTGGTGATTTTTAGTTGTCTCATGTTTTTTTGTCTCCTAAATTTTAAGTGTACAAATGATTATACGTATGAAGTTGCCTAAAAGTTACAATTGTTTTAAAATAAATTTATATAAAACAAAAATCCCGTTTCAAATTCATGAAACGGGATTCCCTATAAATAAACCTTTAGTAAACTAAGATCTGATTACTCTTTTCTTTCCTCGCGAGGAGGTCTTGGTAAAAGTGCTTTTCTGGACACTTTTTCTTTTCTGGTTTTTGGATCCAGTCCAAGGTATTTCACCATAAAGACATCGCCCATGTTGACCACATCCGAAACGTTTTCAGTGCGTTCCCAAGCTAACTCGGATACGTGTAATAAAACTTCGTTTCCTGGAACAGCTGTGTATTCTACAACGGCACCAAAATCTAGCATTTTGATTACTTTCACTTCGTAAGCTTCGTTCATTTGTGGTTTGAAAGTGATGGACTCAATTTTAGCCAATACCGCTTCAATTCCGGCAGGATCTGTTCCTAGAATTTCAATAACTCCTTGCTCATTTACTTCATTGATAACGATAGTAGTTCCTGTAGATTTTTGTAATTCTTGAATCACTTTTCCACCAGGTCCAATCAATGCACCAATAAAGTTGCCAGGAATTGTTCTTGTGATGATTTTTGGAGCATACGCTTTTACATCTGCTTTTGGAGCAGCTAAAACTTCTATAATTTTTCCAAGAATATGCAAACGACCTTCACGAGCTTGAGCTAAAGCTTCTTCCATGATGTTGTACGCCAATCCTTCAATTTTTATGTCCATTTGACAAGCGGTAATTCCATCTGCGGTTCCGGTTACTTTAAAATCCATGTCTCCTAAGTGATCTTCATCACCAAGAATATCAGACAATACAGCGAATCGGCCTGTTTTTTCATCAGAAATTAATCCCATTGCAATCCCGGAAACGGGTTTGGTCATTTGAATCCCGGCATCCATAAGAGCTAATGTTCCGGCACAAACGGTTGCCATTGAAGATGAACCATTTGATTCTAATACTTCAGATACAATACGAATGGTATAAGGACAATCAGCAGGAATCATGTTTTTCAAAGCACGTTGTGCTAAGTTTCCGTGACCCACTTCTCTTCTTGAAGTTCCTCTTAATGGTTTTGCTTCACCAGTAGAAAAAGGAGGGAAGTTATAATGCAAGTAGAATTTTTCTTCGCCTTGTTGTGATGGAGAGTCAATTTGGTTTGCTTCTCTGGAAGTTCCTAAAGTAGCTGTTGCCAATGCTTGAGTTTCTCCTCTTGTAAATAAAGCAGATCCGTGAACTGAAGGTAAATAATCAACTTCAGCCCAAATTGGACGAATTTGATTTGTTTTTCTACCGTCCAGACGTGTGCCTAAATCAAGGGTTACATTACGAACGGCTTCTTTACTGGATTTAGCAAAATATTTTGAAACTAAATCACCGTTTTCAGCTAATTCTTCCTCAGTAAACAATGCTTTTACTGCTTCTTTTGCTTCCGCAAATTGAGCTGTTCTTTCGTGTTTTGCTGTTCCTTGTTTTGCAATTGCATAACATTTGTCATAAGCTGCAGCATTTACTTTTTCATAAATAGCCACATCTTCTCTTTCTTGATCGTAAGTTCGTACTTCTTTTTTACCAAAAGCAGCAACTAATCGTTCTTGAGCAGCAATTTGAATTTTGATTGCCTCGTGCGCAAATTTAATCGCTTCAACCATTTCGGCTTCTGAAATTTCTTTCATTTCACCTTCTACCATTGCGATAGATTCTTTTGAAGCGCCAATCATCATGTCAATATCAGACAATTCTAATTGAGTACGACTTGGGTTGATGATGAAATGACCGTCAACTCTGGCTACACGAACTTCAGAAATTAAAGTTGAAAAAGGAATATCAGATAAAGATAAAGCTGCCGAAGCGGCTAAACCGGCTAATGCATCTGGCATTACGTTTTCATCATGCGACATCAATTGAATCATCACTTGCGTTTCTGCATGATAATCTTTTGGGAAAAGAGGACGCAATACACGATCCACTAAACGCATGGTTAATATTTCATTATCACTTGGTCTTGCTTCTCTTTTAAAGAAACCACCTGGAAAACGCCCGGCGGCAGCAAATTTTTCACGATAATCTAATGTTAAGGGCAAGAAGTCAATTCCTGGGCTTGCTTTTCTGGCAGATACAACTGTTGCCAGCAACACTGCATTTCCCATTCGTACTTCTACGGCACCGTCAGCTTGTTTGGCTAATTTTCCGGTCTCGATTGAGATGCTTCTCCCATCTCCTAAATCGATAATTTCTCTTGAAACTTTTGGAATCATAATTGTATTTTCTTGATTAAACAATGGATTTTAGTTGTGTTGTAGTTATTTTGCGTAGTTAATGCTTAAAACCCAATGAAAAACGAAACTTTTTTATTTGCAAATACAAATTGGTACTTACCTTATAATGCGGTCTTAATTCTAATCCCTTTTGTGTCAGGATTATAAAATGAACTTTGGACGCGGAAATATAAAAACAAAAAGAGGCACTCTCGCGCCTCTTTACATATTGATTATTTTCTGATATTCAATACTTTGATAATTTCACGGTATCTGTTGATTTCTGTTTTCTTCAAATAATCCAACAAAGATCGTCTTTTACCTACTAGCAAGACTAATGAACGCTCTGTATTATAATCGTGACGATTTTTTTTCAAGTGCTCCGTTAAGTGGCTAATTCTGAAAGTGAACAAAGCAATTTGAGCTTCTGATTTTCCAGTGTTTGTTTTTTCTCCGTGTTTAGCGAAGATTTCTTCTTTAATCTCTTTAGTTAAATACATTCCAATATTTGTTTAATGATTTTTATGTATGCCTTACAGCTATTGTAAGACGGGTGCAAAAGTAAAAAATAATTATGAATTATGAATTATGAATTATGAATTATTTTAAATCTTAATACAATTTTGCAATTTCCTCATTCACAAAGGCTAAGAACTTTTCGTCTTCTTTTGTAAATGGATCTATGACATGGCTGTCAATATCAATTTGTCCTATGTTTTCTCCGTTTACAAAAAGGGGTACAACGATTTCTGATTTCACGGTAAAACTACAAGCAATATAATTATCTTGCGCTGCAACGTCAGGAACTACAAAGTTTTCGTTTGAAACAGCCACTTGTCCGCAAATTCCTTTTCCAAAAGGGATTACCGTATGGTCTGTTGCTGCTCCCACATAGGGTCCTAAGTGTAATGTTTTAGACTCGTGATTTGCAAAATAAAATCCTACCCAATTATAATAGGCAACAGAGTTACTAAGCAGCTCACAAATAGACAATAGTTTTTCGTCTCTTGACAACGTTGTATTTAATGTGATTTCGGTTACTTTTGGTTGTAGTTCTTGAAATGTCATGTTTTTTTATTTTTATTTGTACAAAAGTATTTAAAGCCAGTTTTAAAAATTACATAAATTTGTTAAAAAAATAGATTTTGAAAAAATATTTTATTCTCTACAAGCCTTTTTTGATTTTTCTAGGTACTTTTTTTTTAACTTATATAGTGCTGACTTTTTTGTATCAGCGTTTTCTTAATGGTTTTGAAGAAAATCAAATAGATTCTGTTACCAGAATGGTAAGTGAAAATACAGAGCAAGTGCTGCAGTTATTTAATGATGAATCTTCAATTGAAGAGAGCACTGCATCTCCTTATATGAAGTTGTTTTATAACCAGAAATATGTAGCCCGAATTGTAGAAGGATGTAATGCAATTAGCGTAATTATTTTGTTTATTTCATTTGTCGTGGCCTTTTCTGGAAAACTACTAACGACGCTGCTTTTTATCTTTGGCGGAAGTCTGTTTATTTATGTATTGAATGTTTTGAGAATAGCTGTTTTAAGCGCACTTATTTTTTATTTTCCAAAACAGGAACCCTTCTTGCACGGAGTTCTTTTTCCTTTGTACATTTATAGTTTAGTTTTTGTATTGTGGTTAATTTGGGTTCGTAAATTTTCAAGATATGCTTCAAAAGATTCTTAATAACAAAGTTCGTGTACTGCAATTCCTTTTTTTTGTTGTATTGCTGGTGCTTGTTCGTGCTTTTGAAAATCAGTTGTTTTATGATCCTTTTCTGGATTTCTTCAAGAAAGATTTTGCGAAGTTACCGTTGCCAAGTTTCAATGCAGTCCAATTATTTTATGGGCTATTGTTTCGTTATACATTAAATACCGCTATTTCATTGGGGATTATTTATGTGCTTTTTAAAGAAATAATGATGGTGAAATTCGCCTTTGTGCTGTATTATTTTCTTTTTATGATTTTAATGGTTGCTTTTTTCTACATCATCTATTTTATTTGGGGAAACCACAATTGGATATTGTTTTATATCCGTCGGTTTCTAATTCAGCCTATTTTTTTATTATTGTTTGTTCCTGGATTTTATTATCAGAAACAAAATAAGTAGTCTTTTTTGTTTGTCTTCAATGTCGATTTAAGTGTCTGTAAATCAAATTTCTATTGCTATTAAAATAGTGAAACATTCTGACTATATAGCCTAATTTAATTCGGATAAACTTAAAAAATCACTGATCAAATCTGGTGCTAGCATTATGGCGGTTGACGCAATTTTACAGGCTATAAAAAAGCAGATGTATGAGGGTATTTCTACAAAATAAATCTACAAAATGGCTTTTTCATTATTGAAGAAAAAGCTGATTTTCATGTCACACGTTATAATTTAAGAGAAACAATTGGACTCTTAAGTACTGCAGTTTTTTTTTGAAAAATATATAGGACGAATTTTTTCGCGTAGCATTATAAATCAATAAATAATTTGACCTTACAAGGTAAATGTGTCTCGCATGAAATAGATGTGCTGGTCAAAAAAACGAAACGATCGCTATGGTCGAATGTAAGTATCATACGGGTCGAGAGGTTGCTACGGATGTGAAAGTTCCGAGGTATATTCGGTCTCGTTTTAAATCCTTTTGGATAGCGTTAAAATTCAGGAAGAAGACAGAATCTCCAAGATCCCATATATTATTGATACTTCAATGGGAATCACTGCACTGAATATTTTTTCTACTAATAAAAAATGGCACAAGTTACCGCTAGGAGAATGTGCTGAAATGAGTAAAATGTTTTCATTAGTTCCGGATTATAAGGAAGCCATGGAGGGGATTTGTAATAATTACAGTGGGGTATCACGCCGAAGGAACACGAGAAAGAAAATTGATGCAAGGGGCAAAAGGAATTAATATTCGCGGGTAATATTATCCGGTAAAAGCAAAAATTCAGAAAATAAAAGGGTTGTCAGCGCATGGAGAAAATCAGCCACTGGATGAACTCTGTATCAAAGTCCAGGAAAAATATAGTTTTGAATGTAAAGTTCCTTTGATGGGACACGAACTTGAATTGTAGATTTTAACTTGAATTTAGCTTTTGGAGTTTGATTAAATCACTACTTTTGCATGATGAAATTCAAAGGACTGGTTAGTGTTCTTCTTGCTTTTTTCCTATTGGTTTCCAATGTAGGAGTAGCATTTAATCTGCGTTATTGCGGAAATGAAATTTCGTCTATTACTCTTAAAACTCCTGTTCAAGATCAAAAATTAGAAAAAAAATGTTGTAATGTTGTTGAAAAAAAATCAAATTGTTGCGAAGACAAAGAGGTTAATTTTCAAAAGAAGACTGATAAATTAGTCCAAAAAACAGTTTCTGCCGATACAGATTTTACATTTTCAATAAAAGAATGGAATCCTTATGTCTTTTCATTTATTTCAAATTTTCAAAACAGCCAATTTACGTCGTATTGTTTCGATACAAATGCGCCACTTTTTTTTAAATTATACCACCAATATATTTTCTACGCGTAGCTTTTAATGTTTTAGTAGAACTTGAATCACACTTTAGTGATTTTACATTATTCTAACATTAAAAATCAATCATGCAAAAACAAATTTCAATATTTTTATTGTTTCTTTTATGTGCTTTTAATTCTTATTCGCAAGATACTTTGCAAGAGATAAAAATACAAGGCAGCAGCAAAAGTTTAAAAAAATCGTACAAACTAACAACTAATACTACAACACTGACAAGCAAAGAATTACTGAAAGCCGCTTGTTGCAATCTGGCAGAAAGTTTCGAAACAAATCCTTCAATTGATGTTAATTTTTCGGATGCTTTGACGGGAACGAAACAAATAAAAATGCTAGGATTGACGAGTCCTTACTTGATGATTACCGAGGAAAATATTCCTTCGGTACGTGGTGCTTCTCAAGCCTATGGGTTGTCATTTACACCAGGAACTTGGGTAGAAAGTATCCAAATTACCAAAGGTGCAGGAAGTGTTGTCAATGGCTTCGAAAGTATTTCGGGACAAATTAATACCGAATTAATAAAACCAATCAGCGATATTCCATTTTTTCTAAATGTCTATGGTTCGACAGATTCTCGATTTGAATTAAATACACATTTCAATACTAAAATTTCTGATAAATGGAGCAGTAGTTTATTTGTACACGGAAATACCAGAGTTGCAAAAAACGATATGAATGACGATGGCTTTCTTGATAATCCATTAGCAAAACAAATCAATGTTTTAAATCGTTGGCAATATACCAATGCCAAAAAAGGGTGGGTTAGTTTCATCAATTTCCGATATATGAATGATCAAAAACAAACAGGAGAATTAAATTTTGATCCGGATAGAGACAGGGGAACGACAAATTATTGGGGTTCCGAAATCAATACGGAACGTTTTGATGTTTCCGCTAAATTAGGCTATGTTTTTCCTGACATGCCATATCAAAGTATTGGTTTTCAGAATGCCTTTAACAGTCACGATCAAAACTCTTATTTTGGACTAAATCAATATAATATTGAACAAAAAAGTTATTATTCGAACCTGATTTTCAATTCGATTATTAATAATACAATGCATAAATTTTCTACAGGTCTAAACTTTACCTATGATAAATACGGTGAGTTTGTCAATGTGAATGATTACAGCAGAATTGATAACTCAGTAGGTGCTTTTTTTGAATATACGTATGATAATACGGAGAATTTTAGCGTAGTTCTAGGCGGCAGAATAGATAATCACAATCGTTTAGGGACTTTTGCTACGCCAAGATTACATGTGCGATACAATCCTTGGGAGAAAGGTGTTTTGCGATTTTCAGCAGGTAGAGGGAAACGAAGTGCTAATGTTTTTGCTGAAAACCAACAGCTTTTAGCTAGTTCAAGAACTTTTGAATTTTTAGATACCAAAGGAAAAATATACGGTTTAAATCCTGAAATTGCATGGAATTATGGATTGAGTTTTATGCAGGGTTTTTTGTTTTTTGGCAAAAGTGCTGATGTTGGTTTTGATTTCTACAGAACTGATTTTCAGAACCAAGCAATTGTTGATATAATGCAAAGTCCGCAACAGGTTTTGTTTTATAACTTGAACGGAAAATCGTATGCGAATAGTTTGCAAGTAGAATTTAATTATGAACCAATAAAGCGTTTTAATTTGAGAACAGCCTACAAATACTATGATGTTCAAACGGATTATTTATCAGGAACCTATCAAAGACCACTACAGGCAAAACATCGTTTCTTTGGAAATTTAGGATTTGAAACGCAAATATTAGAAGAAGGAAAACAATGGAAGTTTGATTATACGCTTAACTGGCTCGGAAAACAACAATTACCCAATACGTCAATCAATCCTGAAGTTGACAGGCTGCCTGAATTTTCACCTTCATTTTCTGTGATGAATATACAGGTTACACGATCTTTTTCTCCAACTTTCGAAATCTATATTGGCGGAGAAAACATTGGTAATTACAAGCAGGACAATGTTATCTTGGGTAATGAAAATCCATTTGGACCTACTTTTGACGCGTCAATAGTTTATGGTCCAGTTTTTGGACAAATGTATTATGCGGGTTTACGTTTTAAAATTAAATAGGTTAAAAAAAATTAAATGATGAAAAATATAACACTAGTAATGTTACTGATTTTTGTTGGGTTTACGGTTCAGGCTCAAGAAGGGAAAAGCAAAAATGCTAAGGTTGAATTTCATGTGAGCGGGAATTGTGACATGTGCAAAAAGAGAATTGAAAAAGTGGCATTTAGTGTTTCTGGTGTGAAATCTGCCGAATGGCATATGGATTGTGGTACTTTATATCTGATTATAAACGAACAAAAAACGAATGTTCCAACAATTCAAAAAGCGATTGCGAAAGTAGGTCACGACACAGAGGGAGCCAGGGCTTTAAAGGAAGATTATGACAGTCTTCATGCTTGTTGTCAATATGAACGAAAATAATTTTAAAGAAACGCCAAAGTGAAAACTTTGGTTTTTTTAATGCCATACTTTAATTTTTTTTGAGTAAAAATTGTAGTTGTTAACTATGAAAAACGGTTATACACATAACTAAAATCAGGATTTTTATAAACAACTTTTGGCTGTAAATAATGTAACGATAATTCTGCTACTTTAAATAGTTAATAAAACTTTAAAATAGTATCATAAATTGTGGTTGAGATATATTATCCGTACTTTCACGCACGAATAATTTTAGCATAAAACACCGTAGAATGAACGATTTTGATTGGAAGAATTTAATTGACCCACTTTTTTATATTCATTTTGATGTTAATGGAATTAAATTGGGTATTTATATAGTTTTATTTATTGTTTTTGCGGAGACGGGTCTTTTTGCAGGTTTTTTTCTGCCAGGAGATAGTTTATTGTTTTTGGCAGGAATTTACAGTCGCGAATTGATAGAGAATATTTTAGTTATCAATAACGATTTTCTAAATGTGGTTCTCTTATCCACACTTGTCGCATTGTCAGGAATTTTAGGAAACGTAGTAGGCTACTGGTTTGGTTCTAAAAGCGGGTATTATCTATACAACAAGGAAGATAGTTTTTGGTTTAAGAAAAAGTACTTGGTTCAATCAAAAGATTTTTTTGAAAAATACGGAGGTAAGGCAATTATTTTTGCTCGATTTCTTCCAATATTGAGGACTTTTGCACCAATAGTTGCCGGAATCGTTTCAATGGATAAGAAGAAGTTTATGTTTTATAATATTTTAAGTTCTTTTATTTGGTCGTTCACCCTAATTTTTGCCGGACATTATTTATATGGTTTTTTACTTGAGAATTATCAGATTGATCTAAAGGAGCATATCGAATTAATTGTATTGATTTTAGTAGGGATTACTGTTTTGCCGGTAATTTATAAGTTTAGCAAAAAAGCTAAAGTTCAAGAATAAACAAATTATAACTCATAAAAAAACCGTCCCAATTTTTTATCGGGACGGTTTTTTATTTGAAAAGAATTGAGATTACATCATCCCTGGCATGCCGCCACCCATTGGGTTTCCACCACCATTATCTTCTTTAATATCAATCAAAGCACACTCAGTAGTCAATATCATTCCGGCAACTGAAGCTGCATTCTCTAAAGCTACACGAGTTACTTTTTTAGGATCAATAATTCCTGCTTTAAGCATGTCGACATATTCGTCTGTTTTTGCGTTATAACCAAAATCACCACTACCTTCAGCGACTTTTGCAACAACTACAGACCCTTCAAGACCTGCGTTTTCAACAATAGTTCTCAATGGAGACTCCACTGCACGAGATACAATTTGAATTCCGGTTGCTTCGTCAGCATTATCTGCTTTAATAGCACTAAGTGCATTTTTAGCTCTCAGTAAAGCAACTCCACCACCAGCAACAATTCCTTCTTCAACTGCAGCACGAGTAGCGTGAAGTGCGTCATCTACTCTGTCTTTTTTCTCTTTCATTTCTACTTCAGATGCAGCACCTACATAAAGTACAGCAACTCCACCAGCTAATTTAGCCAAACGTTCTTGCAACTTTTCTTTGTCATAATCAGAAGTGGTAGCTTCCATTTGACCTTTGATTTGGTTGACACGATTTTTGATCATATCCGCATCACCTGCACCACTTACAATTGTAGTATTATCTTTATCGATAGTCACTTTCTTAGCAGTACCTAACATTTCGATAGTTGTGTTTTCTAAAGTGTATCCTCTTTCTTCTGAAATTACAGTTCCACCAGTTAAAATAGCGATGTCTTCTAACATAGCTTTTCTTCGGTCTCCAAAACCAGGCGCTTTTACAGCGGCGATTTTCAAGGCTCCACGTAATTTATTTACCACTAGTGTAGACAATGCTTCCCCATCTACGTCTTCAGCAATAATCAATAATGGTTTCCCAGATTGTGCTACAGGCTCAAGAACCGGTAATAATTCTTTTAAAGAAGAAACTTTTTTGTCATATAAAAGGATGTATGGATTTTCTAGTTCTACCTCCATTTTTTCTGAATTGGTAACAAAATAAGGAGAAAGATATCCTCTGTCAAACTGCATGCCCTCAACAACATCAACATACGTATCTGTTCCTTTAGCTTCTTCAACAGTAATAACACCTTCTTTTCCCACTTTTGCGAAAGCAGCAGCGATTAACTCCCCAATTACTTCGTCATTGTTAGCAGAAATTGAAGCGATTTGTTTGATTTTTTCAGAATCCGTACCTACTACTTTGGCTTGTTTAGCCAAATCAGCAACAATAGCGTCAACTGCTTTGTCTATCCCGCGTTTCAAATCCATAGGATTGGCTCCGGCAGCAACATTTTTCAATCCTTCTTTTACGATCGCTTGTGCCAAAACGGTTGCAGTTGTAGTTCCGTCTCCGGCTAAATCATTCGTTTTAGAGGCTACTTCTTTTACCATTTGTGCGCCCATATTTTCTAGTGGGTCTTTCAATTCAATCTCTTTTGCTACAGTTACACCATCTTTAGTAACGGTTGGTCCGCCAAAAGCTTTTCCAATAATAACATTACGACCTTTTGGCCCTAGCGTTACTTTTACTGCATTTGCCAATGCATCAACACCACGTTTTAATCCGTCACGTGCTTCTATATCAAATTTTATATCTTTTGCCATTTTAAATTTTGTTTAATGTTTATTTGAAGGGACAAGTCACGATTTGTCCGTACTTTAATTTAGATAACTGCAAGAATATCGTCTTCACGCATGATCAAATAATCTTTTCCTTCTAGTTTCAATTCAGTACCAGCATATTTTCCGTACAAAACAGAATCACCAATTTTCACTGTCATAGTGTGGTCTTTTGTTCCGTTTCCTACAGCAACAACAGTTCCTTTTTGTGGTTTTTCTTTGGCAGTATCAGGGATGAAGATTCCTGACGCCGTTTTTGTTTCAGCAGCAACGGGCTCGATAAGGACTCTGTCTGAAAGAGGTTTAATGTTTAAATCCATGATTTTATATTTTTTAGTATTCAATATTAATTAATAAAGATGAAGATTTCAGAAATTGTGCCATCTTAATCAAACTGACACATTTTCTTATAAAAAATGCCAGCTTTGACAGGCTGGCATTTAGAATATGTAGAAGTGATTTATTTTACTGGATTTGTAGCTGCTGGTGTGTTTTGAGCAGGTACTGCTACAGGAGTAGTTGTGTTTGGTGCAGCGGTTCCCATATTGTCAATGATTTTAGAATCAGTATCACTTAATGTTCCTGTAAAGCTCAAGCTTGAAAGTAATATAAGTGCGATTAATATAGTTGCTAATGTCCAAGTGCTTTTGTCTAAAAAGTCAGTTGTTTTTTGTACCCCGCCTAACATTTGAGAACCACCTATTGTAGAGGATAATCCACCACCTTTAGGGTTTTGAACCATGATTACTACGATTAATAGAAAACAAACTATAGTTATTAAAACTAAAAAAATTGAAAATGTGCTCATTGTTTAATTATTATTATGTTGTAAAATCTTAATATCCGTTATGCGGTCTGCAAAGAAACTACTTTTTTCTGGATATTTCAAAATTAATATTTCATAAGCTTGTATCGCTTTTTGATATTTTTTTTGTTCCAAGTAAACTCGGGCTAAAGTCTCGGTCATCAAGTACGAGTTATCTGGTGCATTTAGGTCTAAGGATACTGAGGAAGCAGCGCCGTGTTTTACAGGAGAAATCTTTGGACTTGTTTCTATAAATTTATTGATTAAGTCTAATTTTTTTCTTTTCTCCTCGTCCATTGGAGCAGCCGGTTTTTTAGAATCCTCATTCTCTCTTTCTATAGGTTCTGTACGAGAGAGCTGTAGCCATTCTTGGAAGGAATGTTGTTCTTTTGCCGAAAAATCCAACGGTTTTCCAAGATCCATTTTTTCTGCTATTGGTATAGAATTCGTTTGGATTGGGGCGGTTGGAGAAGCTTCCTTTATTGAGGTAAGAATGGATTGTTCTAAAGGATTTAATTTGGGTTCTTTTTTTTCTTGAAACGAAATAATTTCACTTTCAATTACCGGAATGTCAAGGATTTCAAGTGCTTTTTTAGTAAAGAGACTTTTGTGAATTGAAGTAAAAACATCGGAGGTAATAAAGTCAAATAAAATGGATCTGTCCGTTGTATAAGCAGCCGTTATTTTTAAAGCACCATTGTATTTATAACTGTTCTCATTGTACAGGCCTTTTAGGTGAAGTGCTCTGGCGCTCTGAAAATAAGGAAATTCGTTTAATACTTTTTCCAAAGCTTCTGTTTGCTTTTGATGTACAACATCAGGTTTGTTAATCAAATAAGTATAATCAGTTACATTCATTTTTCAAGTGTTCGATGTTCAGTAATCAATGTTCAACAATCAGGCTTCAAGTTTTAGTATATTGCACTGAATACTAAAAACTGCCAACTGGATATTTCTTTATTTACCATTTAGCCAGAGATTCATTAAATATATCTTGTGTTATTCTTTCAAAAATATCTTTTAAAGCAGCATTCAAGGTTGCGCCTGTCAATTGTTGTTGTGCAGGATAATCAAAGAAAAAAGTAAATGGTTTTTCAAAATCATCTGTTTCTTTTTTCTTATTGGTAAAACGAACATTCACACGAATTGTCAAACGGTTTTGAGAAGCTTGCTGGTCTGCCGTTGCTGTCATAGGGCTAATTCTGTAATCAACAATTTCTCCTTCATAGGTTAAATCTGCACCATTTTGTACCAAGTTTAAATTGGTTTGATTCTGAATCAAATCTTGAAGTTCTAGTGTAAATGTCCGGTCAATTCCGGGTTCAATTAATTCAGCATTATTCTGAAAAAAGCCCACTTGAAATGTTTCAGCATCAATTTTCCCCGTCCCTGTAAAGTTGTAAACCGAGCAGCTGTTGATGCTTATTATAAGTACGGAGAGAAGTATACGTTTTAGATATTTCATTTTATTTTTTAAAAATTGCTTCGTCGGTTCGCCAATATTCGGGTCAAATATATTCATTTTCAATTAAACACCTTCTATTTTTCGGGCTACATTACAAATCAAATTGTTTGATTTTCCGGTATAAAGTTCTTTCGGAAATTCCCAACTCATCTGCGGCGGCTTTTCGTTTTCCTTTATTTTTTTCTAATGATTTCTTAATCATTTCTATCTCCTTTTGTTCCAGACGCAAGGTTTCCTCTTCTTCGACAGTTTCGGCAAAAAGATAAGTATCATCCCTTTCTTGATAAGCGTTGTCATTGTTTTTTACAGCTATTAAAGTTGCTCTTGGTTCTTCTTCAAAATCAATTTCACTATCATTTTCCTTAGATCCATATATTTTCTTGATCAAGTTTTGATTCGTTTCCTGGACTTTAGAAACGCCATTCTGGATGAGTTCTAAGGTTAGTTTTTTTAAATCATTTAGATCGCTTTTCATATCAAAAAGTACTTTGTATAAAATTTCTCTTTCGGTACTAAAATCACTTTCGTTTTTTTGGTCTTTAATAACGGAAGGTAAATTGTTTCCTTGTACGGGTAAATAGGATTGTAATGTCACTGCGGATATCTCTCTGTTGGTTTCTAAAACGGATATTTGTTCCGCTACATTTCGCAATTGTCGGATGTTTCCGCTCCAACGAAATTTTTGCAATAATTGCACAGCACTTTCATCCAGTTTCAAAGGAGGCATTTTATATTTATGGGCAAAATCAGCGACGAATTTCCTAAACAATAAGTGAATATCCTCTTTTCGATCGCGTAAAGGGGGCAAAGTAATATCCACTGTACTTAAACGATAATAGAGGTCTTCACGGAATTTCCCTTTTTCGATAGCATCAAATAAATTGACATTTGTGGCCGCCACAATTCTGACATTTGTTTTTTGTACTTGTGAAGAACCTACTTTTATAAATTCACCATTTTCAAGAACACGCAACAAACGCACTTGGGTGGTCAAGGGTAATTCGCCCACTTCATCCAGAAAAATAGTTCCTCCGTCAGCCACTTCAAAATAACCTTCGCGAGTTCCTGTTGCTCCGGTAAAAGCGCCTTTTTCATGCCCAAAAAGCTCACTGTCAATGGTTCCTTCTGGAATGGCGCCACAGTTTACAGCTATGTATTTTCCGTGCTTTCTGTGCGAAAGCGAATGAATAATTTTGGGAATATTCTCTTTTCCAACCCCGCTTTCTCCGGCTACCAATACGGTAATGTCAGTAGGAGCAACTTGAATGGCTTTTTCTATCGCACGATTAAGCTTCGGGTCATTCCCGATAATCTCAAATCGTTGTTTTATGTTTTGAACTGATTCCATATTGTCATTGCGAGGCACGAAGCAATCTCATTTATAATTACTTAAACTCTTTTATTTCTAATGAATTAAAAATTAGCCACTAATTTTATTAATTCATTTCACTCAAACCAACCGCTTTCCCTTTCAAAGTGCCGCTTGTACAACTTTCAACTTTAACCAAAACAAAATCCCCAATTTTATAATTCTCCTTTGGGAAAACTACGGTAGTACTTTGTGAATTTCTGCCGGAAAACTCCTCAGTCGATTTTTTCGAAACTTTTTCTACTAAAACTTCTACGGTTTGTCCAATGAATTCTTCACTGCGGAACCAAGCATGTTTTTGTTGTAAATCGACAATTTCCTGCAGTCTTCTTGCTTTTGTTTCATCGGTAACATCATCTTCCATTTTTCTTCCAGCCAAAGTTCCCGGACGTTCGGAATACGAATACATATAACCAAAATTATATTTCACATATTCCATTAAACTCAAGGTGTCTTTATGGTCTTGTTCGGTTTCTGTAGGGAAACCAGCAATCATATCCTGTGAAATGGAACCATTTGGAATAATAGTCCTGATTTTGTCAATCAAAGTAATGTACTCTTCACGTGTGTGCAAACGGTTCATTTCTTTAAGAATTCTATTGCTTCCAGATTGGACAGGCAAGTGAATGTGTTTGCAAATATTAGGATGTTTTGCAATCACGTGCAGCACACTTTCATGCATATCCTGCGGATTAGAGGTTGAAAATCGAATGCGCATTTTAGGAAAACCTACGGCTACCATTTCAAGGAGTTGGTCAAAGTCTACAGCAGTTGCTTTTTGCATTTCGGTAGCGTTTTCAAAATCTTTTTTTAATCCGCCGCCGTACCAAAGAAAACTATCCACATTTTGTCCCAAAAGCGTAATTTCCTTAAAACCTTTGTCCCACAAATCCTGAATTTCCTTCATGATACTTTGTGGTTCACGGCTGCGTTCGCGTCCTCGGGTAAAAGGTACCACGCAAAACGTACACATATTATCGCAACCACGGGTGATAGAAACCAAAGCTGTGATTCCGTTGCTCATCAAACGGACAGGCGAAATATCACCATAAGTTTCATCCTTCGATAAAATCACGTTAATCGCATCACGTCCTTCTTCTACTTCTTGCAAAAGGTTCGGCAAATCTTTATAGGCATCAGGACCTACAACGAGGTCCACAATTTTTTCTTCTTCCAGAAACTGACTTTTCAAACGCTCGGCCATACAGCCCAAAACACCCACTTTCATCTTTGGATTAATGCGTTTTACGGCATTGTATTTCTCCAGACGTTTGCGAATTGTTTGCTCTGCTTTATCCCGAATAGAACAGGTATTCACCAAAACTAAATCGGCTTCTTCCAGAATTTGCGTCGTATTATATCCGTTTGAGGATAATATAGAAGCTACAATTTCACTATCCGAAAAATTCATTGCGCAACCGTAACTCTCAATAAAAAGTTTCTTCGTGTTCTCGGGTTTATTTTCTAAAACAAGACTTTCTCCCTGCTTGCTTTCTTCTATTATCTTTTCCATTGCATATTTTCAAAGTGCAAAGATAACGCAATTGAAATAAATATGACAAGATGTCAGATTAAGAATTAACACTATTTTGGGTTTTAATTTTGGAATAACGAAAACGTTCTTTTGTTTCTAAAAGAACGTTTTCGTTATCAAACCAGGTGTTGTTGTTGTAATTAGAACAATACCACACCCAATTGAATTCGGGCAATTTTAAGGGCTGGATTCCACATGGCTACTGCGGAAACAGGAAGTTTGTAATTTAGAATGTGAATGTTTTTATACGCCCTGATTCCGGTATTTACAATATCAAAATTACTGTTGGGATCATTTGTATATAAATGGGATTCTCCGTTTAAGGCAAATCCGGCTCCTAAATAGGCCTCTAAAGTGATTTTTTGATTTTTCAATAACGGATATCCTAATTCAACATAGGTGGAATATCTGTTTTTATAATCGAGGTTATTCATTAATTCACGATCATTACCGTAAAGCAGAAAATCAGCTTCTATCCGCAAAGGAAATCGGTCAGGAAATTGATAGGATGTTCTTAAGTCAAGAATGTGCGTGGTTGTTTTTCGATCGTAATTAAAAACGGCAGGGTTTTCAATATTTGTAGTATTGAATAGGTCCCATAAGGCGATTGAAAAACCATTTTTTTTGTATTGAATGTAATAATCAATTTCTTTGTACTCGCCATCAAACCCATTCCCGCCCCAAAGACCCACGGTTAGATTTCGTTTTTTGTCCAAAGCATAATGAATGTTTCCCATGGCAGTCATGCTTCCGTTGATAACCAGTCCTCTCCAGAGGTGGCTCGTTTTTAATTCTACATCAAAATCTAGTCGGTTCGTTTTTGTGTTTGCTACAGCTGCTGGAATGGTATCGGCAACAGGAGTTTCTTGGGCATATCCAGCTAGCCCTATAATAGAGATTATAGTGGTAAAAAATAATTTTCGCATGATTTTACTTTTAAAAAAGAAGGTTAGAGAAGTAACATATATAAGGTTGCGGCCAAACAGGAACCTATTATAGGGCCAACGATAGGAACCCAGGCATATCTCCAATCGCTGCTGCCTTTTATGGGTAAAATAGCGTGCATGATTCGAGGTCCCAAATCTCTTGCAGGATTTATAGCATACCCTGTGGTTCCTCCCAAGGATAATCCTATAGCCCAAACTAAAATAGCGACCGGTAAAGCGCCAACAGTTCCAAGTCCAATTGCAGCGCCAGTATCAGAACTCATGATCAGTTCTGGACCGGCAATATAGAATATCACGAAAATTAATACAAAAGTGGCGATGATTTCACTCATTAAATTGGAGGAGTAATTCCGAATCGCGGGTCCTGTGCAAAAACAAGCAAGTTTTCCGCCTTCATCTTCTGTGGCTGCAAAATGATCTTTATGGGAAAGCCAAACTAAAAAGGCTCCTAGCATAGCTCCAATGAATTGAGCCAAGATGTAGGAAGCAACCTGTGACCAGGCAAATTTTCCTATGAGTGCCAAGCCTAAGGTGACAATAGGATTTAAATGCGCACCGCTAATCGGACCGGCAACAGCAACGCCTACAAAAACGGCAAAACCCCATGCTGTACTGATGACAATCCATCCGGAATTATTTCCTTTGGTTCCTTTAAGAACTACATTGGCAACTACGCCATTACCTAATAAAATCATTAGCATGGTACCGAGAATTTCTGCAATAAATGGAGTCATAATGTATGGTTTTAATGATTAATTTTCTATCCAGTTTCCAGCTCGGCCTACCGCTTTATCCCAGTTTTTTACCAATTCAGTGACAGTGTATCTGGGCATTTCGGGTGAAAATTCACGGTCTATTGTCCATTGTTTTTGTAATTCATCTACGCTGTCCCAATATCCAATAGCTAAACCGGCTAAATAAGCTGCTCCTAGGGCTGTTGTTTCTAATGTCTTTGAGCGAATCACTTTGAAATTAAAAAGATCCGATTGAAATTGCATCAATAAATTATTTGCAACTGCTCCGCCATCCACTCGTAGTTCTGTTCCTTTTTTTTCAAAATCGGCCTCCATGGCTTTTGCTAAATCATAGACTTGATACGCTATTCCTTCAAGAGTTGCTCTCGCAATGTGCGCGTTTGTGGTTCCTCTGGTTATCCCAACTATGGCTCCTCGAGCGTATTGGTCCCAGTAAGGAGCTCCTAGACCTGTTAATGCGGGAACAAAATACACACCTCCGTTGTCCGGAACGCTGGCTGCTAGTTCTTCAATTTCATGGGCAGCATCAATCATTTTAGCACCATCTCTTAGCCATTGTACGGCCGCACCACCCACAAAAACACTGCCTTCCAATGCATAAGTTGTTTTTCCGTTAATTTTCCAGGCTATGGTTGTTAATAAATTATTTTTAGAATAAACGGGCTTTTCGCCAGTATTCATTAGCATAAAACAACCGGTTCCGTACGTGTTTTTTACCATTCCGGGATTGATACACAACTGTCCAAAAAGAGCTGCTTGTTGGTCTCCTGCAACGCCTGCTATAGGGATTTTTGTAGAAAACAGCGTGGTTGAGGTTACTCCATAGACCTCACTACTTTGTTTTATTTCTGGCAATATCGATTGCGGGATATCGAATAAATTTAATAATTCCTGGTCCCATTCTAAAGTATGAATGTTTAACATCATCGTACGACTAGCATTAGAAACATCAGTCATGAACATTTTACCTCGGGTCAATTTCCAAATAAGCCAAGTGTCGACAGTTCCAAAACACAATTTTCCTTGTTCTGCTTTTTCACGAGCCCCTTCCACATTATCTAAAATCCATTTTAATTTTGTGGCAGAAAAATAAGCGTCTAAAACCAATCCTGTTTTTTCTTTGATCATATCTCCGTGCCCTTGAGCTTTCAATGCGTCACAATATTTTGCAGTTCTCCGGTCTTGCCAAACAATGGCATTATAAATTGGAATACTGGTTTCTCTATCCCAAACAATTGTGGTTTCTCTTTGATTGGTGATGCCAATGGCGGCGATTTCTTTTCCTGAGATTCCTACTTTTGCAATAACTTCAGCGGTTACGCTCATTTGTGAGGACCAGATTTCGTTTGGATCGTGTTCTACCCATCCTGGTTTTGGGAAAATTTGTTCAAAAGATTTTTGAGACACGTTGACAATTTCTCCATCGTGGTTGAAGACAATTGCCCTGGAGGAGGTAGTTCCTTGGTCAAGGGCAAGAATTAGTTTGTTTTTCATTTTGGGTGTTTTTATGTTAATAGAGTTGTAGATTATTTTACTTGAAATTCTGTTAAAAGGAAACCGTTGGCCAGAGTTCTAAATTCAGCTGTTTGAGCTTCGGCCCAAGGGGTGTCACGGCCTAATTCTTTTGCTAATAATTGAGCAACTTTTTCAGAAGAATCAATCGCTGCTCTTGCGTCTAAAAACAAAAGTCGCACGCGTCTGGCCAATACATCTTCAATGGTTCTAGCCATTTCGAAACGAATAGCCCAAGCCACTTCTGCCATGGTATAATCATAATCAGGATGTAGTTTCTCTTTTAATAAAGGCTCGTCTTCCTGTAATTTCAGTATTTTAGGAATGTCAGTTCCATAAATGTATAAATGATTCTCTCGGTCTGTTACGGAAGTTATTTTATTGCCGTGGATAGCGATGTGTTCCGTTTTACATCCTTTTTTAGGTAAATTATGGACTTTGATGGCTTTGCCAATAACGTCTTCAGCGATTTTTCGGTACGTAGTCCATTTTCCTCCGGTGATGGTGATTAATCCGGTATCCGAAACAATTATTTTATGACTTCTGGAAACTTCTTTGGTACTTTGTCCTTTTTTTTCTGGCGCTGCCAAAGGTCTTAAGCCTGCAAATACGGATAAAACATCGCCTCTTGTTGGTTTTTTCTCTAGAAATCTTTGAGCAGTTTCTAAAACGAAATCAATTTCTTGTTCCAAGGCAATTGGCTCCAGACTCGATTTTTTAACCAAAGTATCGGTGGTTCCTACCACAATTTTATCATGCCACGGCACTGCGAATAAAACGCGTCCGTCACTTGTTTTTGGAATCATTAAAGCATGTTCGCTTGGTAAGAACGATTTGTCAAAAACCAAGTGAATCCCTTGGCTTGGAACAATATATTTCTTGTATTCCAAATCATTCATTTTCATGATTGAGTTGGTAAAAACCCCGGTAGCGTTAATAACGGCAGTTCCGTTTAATTTATATTTGGTGCCGGTTTCTTTATCTTCAAATTCTACTCCCGTAACTTGGTTTTTATCGTCTTTCAATAAATTAATCACTTTCGAATAATTCAAAAGCGTAGCTCCTTTTTCAACGGCTGTTTGCGCAATGTTGATTGCCAAACGCGAATCATCAAACTGTCCGTCTTGATATACAACGCCGCTAACCAATCCTTTTTGTGTAATGGTCGGAAGCAATTCTATTGTTTTTTTTCTGGACACATATTTAGAAGCGCCTAAGCTTAATCGTCCGGCTAACATATCGTATATGGTTAATCCTACGGTATAGAAATAACCGCCCCACCAATTATAATTTGGAATCACAAAGGATTGGTTTTTCACCAAGTGACCAGCGTTTTGTGCCATTAGGCCTCTTTCTTTTAGGGCTTCGCGTACCAAAGCAATGTCTCCTTGTTCTAAATACCGAACCCCACCATGAACTAACTTTGTGCTTCGACTGGAGGTTCCTTTGGCAAAATCAATTGATTCCAACAGTATGGTTTTGAAACCTCTGCTAGCTGCGTCTAGCGCTATTCCTAATCCGTTAGCACCACCGCCAATGATAATTACATCCCAATTTTTGGTTTGTGTAAGTTGAATTAATTGTTCTGATCTTTTCATTTTATTGTTTTTATACCGTAACACAATATTTCGTTTTACAAACATAACGAAATAAATCGAAACAAAATGAAACTATTCAAAATAACCTGTTTTATTTTTTATTTCTAAAAGAATACCTATCTTTATTTCAATATTTAAACAGTAGTATGACTATAATTAATATCAGACAGGAACTAATAATAGAGGAATTAAATCAAAAAGGGTATGTTCATGTGGTGGAGCTGTGCGAAACACACAAGGTTTCGTCCGTAACCATACGGAAGGATTTGAGTTTTTTAGAAAGCAAGAATCTGTTGCATCGTACCCATGGAGGCGCTAGTAAACAGCCCATTTATGCGTTTGAAAGAAATGTAAGTGATAAAGAATTGCTTCAGGTAGAGCAAAAGAAGCTTATCGCAAGAGCGGCTTTGAGTTACATTAATGACAATGATTACATCATTATGGGCTCCGGGACTACGATTCATAATTTATCTAAAGTGATGGGGGGCTTTCAAAAATTAACTGTACTGACTCCTTCGCTTAAAGTTTCTTTAGAGCTCTGCAAACATTCGGAAATTGATACCATTCAACTGGGTGGTGATATTAGAAAAGCATCAACTTCAGTTGTGGGTGCTATTGCTGAAGGAATTTTGAGCCAGTTTTCCTGTAATAAATTATTTATTGGAACTGATGGGCTTCATTTAGAGTTTGGTTTAAGTACTTCAAATGCTATGGAAGCTCATTTGAATCAAGCGATGATTGATGTAGCCGAAAAAGTAATTGTTTTGGCCGATTCAACTAAAATGAATGTCAGGGGTTTTGGTAAAATCTGCAATGTAGAAAAAATTGATGTTTTAATTACCGATGAAGGTATCGATATCGAAACTAAAACGAAACTGGAAGAAATGGGGTTGAATGTCGTTGTTGTGTAAAAGGGCTTCTTTTAAGTTTTAAGTAACAATCATTGTATAATGGGGTGTTTTAAAATTAGAGAAAATGATGGAACAAGTTGATTTTAAGATACTATTGGCTATGTTTTTTGTTTTGACTTGACGACTTTTAAACTTTTCACATACTTAATTGCAGTTGGATTTTAGGAAATAGATCATAAAAAGGCAGTATTTTTAATAAAACCGCAGTGATTTATTTTTTTTAAAGTATAGGATTCAAATCATTCAAAACTTGCAACTGAATGATTAAATTGACTTTTAAAATTTAAAAAACTTAAAATTTAAAAAAATCTTCTACTTTTGCCGACATAAACAATCGGAATATGGCAAAGAATTTAGTTATAGTGGAATCACCTGCAAAGGCAAAAACAATCGAAAAATTTCTAGGAGCAGATTTTCAGGTCGAGTCAAGTTATGGGCACATTGCTGACTTGCCGTCTAAGGAAATTGGTGTTGATGTAGAAAATGGCTTCAAACCCAAATACGAAGTTTCTGCTGATAAAAAAGCATTGGTTACTAAATTAAAAGGACTTGCTAAAAAAGCTGAAATGGTATGGTTAGCAAGTGATGAGGATCGCGAGGGAGAAGCTATTTCTTGGCATTTAGCCGAAGAATTAAAATTAGACGCGACCAAAACCAAGCGGATTGTTTTTCATGAAATCACTAAAACTGCAATTCTAAAAGCCATTGATAATCCACGAGAAATTGATTATAACTTAGTCAATGCGCAGCAAGCGCGTCGTGTATTAGATCGATTGGTAGGTTATGAATTATCTCCTGTACTTTGGAGAAAAATAAAGGGAGGGCTTTCGGCAGGCCGTGTGCAATCAGTATCAGTTCGTTTGATAGTGGAACGGGAACGGGAAATTCAAAACTTTAATGCTGTAGCTACGTATTCTGTTGTGGCAGAATTTACTAATGAAACCGGTAAAATATTCAAAGCCAAACTGCCTAAAAATTTCAATACTAAAAAAGAAGCCGAAGATTTTTTAAATAGAAATATAGGTTCTACATATAAGGTAGCCGATTTGGAGACTAAACCTACCAAAAAAACACCAACAGGTCCGTTTACCACATCAACATTGCAACAAGAAGCCGCTCGTAAATTGTATTTGCCGGTAGGAATTACCATGCAACTGGCGCAACGCCTGTATGAAGCCGGACTGATCACGTATATGAGAACGGATAGCGTGAATTTATCTAAAGATGCGATGGAAGCGGCTCAGGCTGAAATTATTAAATCCTACGGAAAAGAGTTCTCTAAACCTCGAACTTTTGTCAATAAAAGTAAGGGAGCACAGGAAGCACACGAGGCAATTCGTCCTACGGATATGTCCCGTCATACGGTAAATATAGACAAAGATCAAGCGCGTTTGTATGACTTGATCTGGAAAAGAACCTTGGCTTCGCAAATGAGTGATGCACAATTAGAACGTACTAACGTGAAAATTGAAGCGAATAATCATGGTGAAATATTCACGGCTTCCGGAGAGGTTTTGCTTTTTGAAGGTTTCTTGAAAGTATACCTTGAAGGGCATGATGACGATGAAGAAGAGCAGGAAGGCATGTTGCCGGCAATGAAAGTCAATGAAAAATTACAAAACAATTACATCTCAGCAACCGAAAGATATTCTAGAGCGCCTGCAAGATATACCGAAGCTTCATTGGTAAAAAAATTAGAAGAGTTAGGAATTGGTCGTCCGTCTACCTATGCGCCAACAATTTCTACGATTATCAACAGGAATTATGTAGAAAAAGGAAATCTGGACGGGCAAGAAAGAAATTACGTGCAATTGATGTTGCAATCCGGAAAAGTAGCAGCGAAGGTGCTGAAAGAAAACACCGGATCTGATAAAGGAAAATTAGTTCCTACAGATATTGGAACAATTGTTACGGATTTCTTGGTAAAGAATTTCGGAAATATTTTGGATTATAATTTCACTGCAAAAGTCGAAGAGGATTTTGATGAAATAGCGGAAGGAAATATTGAGTGGACTAAAATGATGCAGGAGTTCTACGATAAATTTCACCCTATAGTGAAAGATGTAGAGGCCAATGCAGATCGTGAAAGCGGGGAGAGAATTCTTGGAACCGATCCAAAAACAGGAAAGCCGGTTTCGGTTCGTTTAGGAAAATTTGGACCAATGGCTCAAATTGGTGCCGCTGATGATGATGAAAAAAAGTTCGCCAGTTTGATGAATGATCAAAATATTGGGAACATCACTTTAGAGGAAACGCTGAATCTATTTTTATTACCAAAAAATCTTGGAGAATATAAAGGCGAAGAAGTTGAGGTAAGTAATGGTCGTTACGGCCCTTATATTCGTCATGGTGCGGCTTTTGTTTCTTTGCCAAAAGGAGAAAATCCACTGGATGTTGATTTTGAAAGGGCTCAGGAATTAATCGATGAAAAGGCTATTGCCGATGCTCCAATTGCCGTTTATAAAGGCGAAGGTGTTCAAAAAGGCGTTGGTCGTTTTGGTCCCTTTATCAAATGGGATGGCTTGTTTATTAATGTAAGTAAGAAATATAATTTTGATGATTTGTCTCAAGTTGATATAGAAGCATTGATTGAAGATAAATTGCAAAAAAATATCGATAAAGTATTGCATAATTGGGAGGATGAAGGTATTCTGGTCGAGAAAGCCCGCTGGGGTCGCTCTGTAATCACCAAAGGAAAACTCAAAATTGAATTGAGTAAAGACGTAGATGCTGCCAAATTAACATTGGCGGAAGTCCAAGAAATGATTGCCAAAAAAACGCCTGCTAAAAAAGTAGCCGCCAAAAAAGCACCAGCAAAGAAAGCAGCTGTCAAAAAAACAGCCGTTAAGAAACCTGTCGCAAAAAAGTAATTAGTCACTAATTCCGGTTTCATCGCTCTTTGTTAAGAGTTGTGATTAAGGGAAAAAAATATAAAAATGGAATTTGATTTTCTAAAGCCCGTTGATGATGAAATCCTGGAATATATAAATGGATTGACTTCACAGCAACTGGGCGGTAAAATTGTGTTGCATACCCAGGAACAATTCCCTGATTTAAACAAGATTAAAATTGCCGTACTAGGTGTTTTAGAAAACCGAGGCAATGCCAATGCGGTGTCCACTGTTGATTTACTCTCGGTTAGGAAAGAATTATATGGATTATTTCCTGGAAACTGGGATGCATCTATTGCTGATTTAGGTGACATTCTTGCTGGAAACTCTACGGAAGATACCTACTTTGCCTTAAAAAAAGTAACAGCAAGTTTAATAAAAAAGAAGATTATTCCTATTGTTATTGGGGGTTCTCAGGATCTGACCTATGCTTTGTACAGAGCGTATGATGATTTAGAACAGATGGTGAATTTAGTTGCTATCGATAATAAGTTTGATTTTGGAAAAGAGAATGAACAGGCCTCGGCCACTTCTTATTTGACAAAAATAATTATAGACGAGCCGAACAATCTCTTTAATTATTGTAACATAGGCTATCAAACGTATTTTAATTCGCAAGAAGAAATAGATTTGATAGAGAAATTGTTTTTTGATGCCTATCGATTAGGGGAGGTTTCGAATAATATAGCTATATCTGAACCTGTTTTCAGAGATGCAGATGTGGTCAGTATTGATTTAAATGCTGTGAAATCATCTGATTCTGGCAATTTTAGTTCATTTGCACCCAATGGTTTTAACGGGAAAGAAATATGCGCGCTGTCACGATATGCAGGAATAAGTGATAAAGTTTCCGCATTGGGGATCTTTAATCACAATAATTCCGCACAAGAATCAGTGATCATAGCACAAATAATTTGGTATTTCATAGAAGGCTTTCATTATCGCTCGCATGAGTATCCTTTTGGAAGTAAAGAAAACTACTTGAAATATATAGTTCCCATGGAAGAAGAGGATCTTGTTTTTTATAAAAGTGATAAAACAGACCGATGGTGGATCGAAATTCCATTTATTTCAAATGTTAATAATAAATTAAAAAGAAACACGTTATTACCATGTTCTTATGAAGAATATTTAATGGCTTGTAATCAGGAATTGCCCGAAAGATGGTGGAAAGCGCAGAGGAAAAACATCATTTAGGATAATTTTATGCTTATTTATTCTTTTTTTATAAAATAGAGTTTGTTTAGTTTAAAAAAATTGTTTTTTTAAAAAATAATAAATAGGTTTACACCCTTAAAAATAATGAATATATAACCAAATTTATATGAAGAAGTTCATTGCATTTACGTCAATTTTGACCCTTTTAATTGGCTGTGGTAAATCAAGCGACAGAGGAGAACTAGTTGGTATTAATGGAGGGAAATGGCATCCGGAAAAACCTCTTGGAATGGCATTAATCCCAGGTGGCGCTTTTATAATGGGTAAGTCAGATGCTGATTTAGCCAATGTAGAGGACGCTCCAACAAAAACAGTTACGGTTCGCTCCTTTTATATGGATGAAACGGAAATTACCAATAGTGAATACCGTCAGTTTGTAGAGTGGGTAAAAGACTCTACAATGAGGGTGAGATTAGCGATTATGGCTGATATGAGCGGGCAAACTGCTGATGCAGGTGCTGCTAAAGGTAAAAATGCTGGAAGCATTGGTGACTATGCTTTTAATGACTCAGATCCTGAAAAAATGACGGCTTATGATAAATATATGTATGATAATTATTACAGTGTAGGTACTGCTGACGATCCTTATGCAGGCAGAAAATTAAACAAAAAAGTAAAACTAATTAAAGATACTAAGCTGTATCCAGATGCTGAATATACTGAAGTGATGGATTCTATGTACTTACCGATAGAAGCTTCGTATAATGGACTAAGAACTATTGACGTAAATAAATTGAAATTCCGTTATTCTTGGATGGATATTCAGGCTGCTGCCAAAGCAAAAGACGGAAGACGAAAAGACTATATCAAAACCGAAGAAATAAATGTATATCCCGATACTAGCGTTTGGATTAAAGATTTTGCCTATTCCTACAATGAGCCAATGCATAATGATTATTTTTGGCACAAAGCCTACGGAGATTATCCTGTGGTAGGGGTCAAGTGGACTCAAGCGAAAGCATTTTGCGCCTGGAGAACATTATATAAAAACAGCCATATCAAATCAAAAAAGAAAGGACAAGACTTAATCAATTCTTTTCGATTGCCAACCGAAGCAGAATGGGAATATTCAGCCAGAGGAGGTTTAGAATCTGCTACTTATCCTTGGGGAGGGCCATATACTAAAAACGACAGAGGTTGTTTCTTGGCAAATTTCAAACCCAACAGGGGCGATTATGCAGCAGATGAAGCCTTGTATACTGTTGAAGCAAAATCGTATGAACCAAATGGTTATAATTTGTATAATATGGCAGGAAATGTTTCGGAATGGACCGATTCTTCTTATGATCCAAATGCGTATGAGTATGTATCGTCAATGAATCCAAATGTTCAGGATACTTCAAATAAACGCAAAGTACTGCGCGGTGGTTCATGGAAAGATGTTGCTTATTTCCTACAGGTAGGTACAAGAGATTATGAATATGCTGATTCAGCCAGGAGTTATATAGGTTTTAGAACCGTTCAGGATTACATGGGAGTTCAAACTACCGGAATCGGAAAAAAGAGATAATTAAAACAAACCAAATCTATTCATTTTTTAAAAACACTATTATGGCATTATTAAGTAAGAAAGCAATGAATTTCGCATACGGCATGGGAGCTGCTGTTGTAATCATAGGCGCACTATTCAAAATCACCCATATTGAATTTGGTTTTATTACAGGAAATTTAATGCTAACTATAGGTCTTGTTGTAGAAGCAGCCATTTTTGCGCTTTCTGCCTTTGAACCGGTTGATAATGATTTGGATTGGACTTTAGTATATCCGGAATTAGCTAACGGTCAGGCTAAACCAGCAACTAAAAAAGTAGAAACACCATCTGATGCACAAGGATTGTTGTCTCAAAAATTAGATATGATGTTAAAAGATGCCAAAATTGATGGGGAATTAATGGCTAGTTTAGGTAATAGCATCAAAAATTTCGAATCAGCAGCAAAGGGAATTGCCCCAACAATAGATTCTATTACATCTACTAAAAAATACAGCGAGGAGTTGACTTTGGCTGCAGCCCAAATGGAGTCATTGAACAGTCTGTATAAAATACAACTACAAAGCGCCTCCAGAAATGTACAAATTAATGAAGAAGTTGCTGAAAACAACCTAAAATTAAAAGATCAAATGCAGTCATTGACTTCAAACCTATCCTCTTTGAATAATGTATATGGTGGAATGCTTTCTGCAATGAATAATAAAGGATAATTAGTTTCAAACTATAAAAAAATATTAAACTAATTATTTAGAAAATATGGCAGGAGGAAAACTAACCCCTAGACAGAAGATGATTAACCTAATGTATTTGGTTTTCATCGCAATGTTAGCATTAAATATGTCCAAAGAAGTGTTGTCTGCTTTTGGATTAATGAATGAAAAATTTGAAGGGTCAAACGCTTCAGCCCAACAATCAAACGCTCAAATGTTAGCTGGATTAGATGCGAAAGCAGCGGAAGCAGGTGGCGAATTTGCTGCAGCGGCCATAACAGCTCATAAAGTAGAAGTGATAACAAAAAATTTTTACGATTATATTGGACAAATAAAAGCGGAAGTTTTAGTAGGAACCGAAGTGGATCCGGAGACGGGTAAACTACCGTATGAGGCTATGGACAAAGGAGATAATATAGATAATTTATGGTTCAGTCCCGCAGGTTACTCCGCTAAAGGAAAAGAAGTTATTTCAACAGTTGAAAAGTATAAATCGGACATGAAGTTGGCTTTGGGTGATAATAAAAAATTAGCGCCAATTTTATCTGAAGTTCAAGCTAAGTTTAGTTTGGCAGATGTTAAGAATAAAGACGGTATAGTGATACCTTATTTAGATTATCATTTTAAAGGCTTTCCAGCAGTTGCTTCTTTAGCTAAACTATCTGCTTGGCAGAATGATGTTAAAAAAGCAGAATCAGATGTGTACAGTACGGCATTAGGTAAAGCGGCGGTTGCAGCGGCATCTTACAGTAATTATCAAGCTATCGTTGTATTGGATAAAAATGCTTATTTCCAGGGCGAACAGGTTACAGGTAAAGTAGTTTTGGGACGTTATGACGAGAATACCAAACCAACAAGTGTTACTGGTGCTAGGTTAGATCCGGCTACGGGACAAGCTAAGATTGCTTTAACAGCTGGTGGTGTAGGTGAACAAAATATTGCAGGACAATTTACGTTTGTAGAGGATGGTAAAACAATCCCTTTAACATTCGCTGGAAAATATGTTGTTGTGCCAAGACCTAATTCTGCAACAATTTCAGCAGATAAGATGAATGTCGTTTATAGAGGCGTATCCAATCCTATGACTATTTCCTTTGCAGGTATTCCGGATAATGCTGTTAATGCTTCTGCTCCAGGTTTATCAAAGGTAGGCAACGGTAAATACGTTATGAATCCTGGTGGTGGTAATGAAGTTATTGTCAGCGTATCAGGAAAAATGTCTGACGGAAAAGTGGCTACTGATAAAAAAGTTTTCAGAATCAAAGGTATTCCGGGGCCAGCTGGAACTATTAGGGGAGAAACAGGTGTTGTAAAAGGACCAAAATCAAATCTTGAAATTGCAACTATTGGAGCTAAATTGGAAGATTTTGATTTTGAAGTTGGTTTAAATGTAGTTGGTTTTAATTTAAAAGTTACCGGACAGCCGACAGTAGTTGTATCAGGAAACAGATTAAATGCGCAATGTAAGGCCGTATTATCAAAAGCAGGAAGAGGTGATCAAGTGACCATTTCTGAGATTAAAACCAAACTTGTTGGTGCAGGAAGCTACTTATTGCCAAGAACAGCTCCAGTAATTTTTGAAATACAATAATTAGTACGTTTTTATATAAACCTACTTCAATATCTTATAATGATACTATGATGAATGTAAGAAATTTTTTAATCGCTATAGTCTGTTCCACAGGAAGTCTTGCTTCGGTTGCACAATCTAATTTGCTTAATGCAAAAACTCCTGACGAGATAGGTCTAAAATCTGATGCACAATTAATTTCAGATAACGATAGGCCTTTGTCCTATGGATATGTGCATGATAGAGATGTTTTAATGGGAAAAACAACCTGGGAAATAATCGATTTAAACGAAAAGATTAATTTTTCATTGTATTTTCCTGTAGATACTGCAAATATTGGTTCGGATAGGCGTTCGTTATACGATGTGCTGACTAAAGCCATAAAAAGTGGTGAATTAACAGAAGTGTATACAGATAGTTATTTTAACACTAAAAAATCATTTAAAGACATCCAAGCTTCATTAACTCGAATAGATACTACAGACGCCGGTAGAGAACAAATAAATGCAGGGAATCAAATATCAGAAGAGTATATTCTGAGACAGGATCTTTCTGCTCAGGACGTAACACAGTATAAAATTAAGGGGTATTGGTATTTTGATAAAAGGCAGAGTGAATTAAAGTATCGTTTATTGGGTATTTGTCCAGTGACTCCGGATGTTTATACGATGAATAGTGATCAAAAAGATTATATTGAGTTGTTTTGGGTGTTTTTTCCAGCAGCAAGAGATGTGTTGCATGATGCCAAAGCATTCAATGATAAAAATTCAGCGATGCCGATTTCATTTGATCAAATCTTAAATTCAAGACGTTTTAATAGTTTTATTTACAAAGAAGAAAATGTTTATGGAGACAGATCCATTGAAGAGTATATGAAAGATAATGCCCAGAATCAGTTGTTAGAATCCGATCGAGTGAAAGAGAAAATTCGCAATTTCGAATCTGATATGTGGAATTATTAATTTCAGTTTTTTTACTATAAACGCAAAACTCTTACTGTGATGGTAAGAGTTTTGTGTTTTAATGTATTTACTTTGTCTTTAGTTTAAATTATATTTCTTCAAATGATTGATTATTTAATAATTGGTTCAGGTTTAGCGGGTATTTCATTTGCAGAGGTTGCGCTGCGAAATGATAAAAGTATTTTATTACTGGATAATAATTCTCAAAATTCTTCAAGAATCGCGGGGGGGTTGTATAACCCTGTTATTTTAAAACGATTCAGTGAGGTTTGGCAGGCACAAGAGCAATTAGTCTTGATGAATGAATTTTATGCGCTGTTGGAAAAAAAATTAGAATGTACCGTAGATTTTAAGAGACCTATTTTGAGAAAATTTTTCTCCGTAGAAGAACAGAATAATTGGTTTATAGCTTCGGATAAAATAAATCTTTCGCCATTTTTATCCACAAAATTGATTTTTGAGAAATTTTCTGGAATTGATTCTCCCTTTGGATACGGTGAGGTTTTGCAGACGGGTTATGTTGATACCGCATTGTTGTTGCGTAAATACAGAGACTATCTTATCCATAATAAGATGTTTCAGGAGGAGTCTTTTGATTATGAGGCGCTTCAGGTTGACTCAAATGGTATTCGGTACAAAGACATTCAAGCGAAACATATTGTTTTTGCCGAAGGCTTTGGAATGCATGGAAATCCTTATTTTAAACATTTGCCATTAGACGGTACAAAAGGTGAGCTTTTTGTCATTAGAGCACCTAATTTGCGTTTAGATGTGATCGTCAATACAAGTGTCTTTATTTTGCCTCTTGGAAATGATTTGTTCAAGGTAGGAGCCACTTACAATTGGAAAGATAAAACAGATTTACCTACTCCAGAAGGAAAAACGGAATTAGTGGAAAGAATAAAAGAGATTATTACTTGTGATTTTGAAATTGTGGCTCATTTTGCCGGAGTTCGCCCCACGGTAAAAGATAGAAGACCACTCGTAGGAACACATCAAAATTATAATTCAGTACATATTTTGAATGGTTTGGGCACACGAGGAGTTATGTTAGGTCCTGCAATGGCAAAAGCTTTATTTGACACTATTGAAAATAAAATTCCTTTAGACACTGTAATTGACATCAATCGATTTGTATCTAAAGGAAAAAAATAGTGTTATTTTTTATTTAATTTGTGATCATACGAAACAAACATGTTGATGTAAATATTCCTTGCCCATCGCAAAACAAAAGGGAATAAAATAACCAGTGATACTATTATTGCAAGGAATGCAACTTTTAGACTGGATTCGAAGAGAACAAAAGAGATGACAAAAGCAGCAATTCCTATTGCTACATTTAATCCGTAACTAACGTACATAGCGCCATAAAAAAAAGAAGGTTCAATTTGATATCTTAAACCACAATGACTGCAATTTTCGTGCATTTTCAATATTTTGTTTAGATGTAACGGATTTTTATCTAAATACATACTCTCATTCTGACATTTAGGACAAGTTCCTGTTAAAATGCTATATAATTTGGATCCTTTTTTTAACATTTGCAAAAAATTTAATTTTTCCTTTTTTGGAGTTACAAATTTACGCATTCAAAAAGGAATAAAATCACAATACATGCTTAATATACACAATTTATCCGTTTCATTTGGTGGTTCCTATTTGTTTGAAGAAGTTACCTTTCGATTGGGTGCCGGAGACCGCGTGGGTCTTGTAGGAAAGAACGGAGCGGGGAAATCGACCATGCTTAAAATGTTAGCAAAAGATTTTGCTCCAGATTCAGGTGTTATTTCTCAAGAGAAAGACCTTCGTATGGGATTCTTGCGTCAGGATATTGACTTTGAACAAGGAAGAACGGTTCTGGAAGAAGCATATGAAGCGTTTACAGAGATTAAAATTGTAGAGAAAAAGCTCGAAGAAATCAATCACTTATTGGTTACCAGAACGGATTATGAAAGTGATGAATACAGTCAAATCATTGAAGACTTATCGGATTACACCCATCGTTTTGAATTATTGGGCGGTTATAATTATGTGGGGGACACGGAGAAAATTTTACTTGGTTTAGGATTTAAAAGAGATGTTTTTGATAATCAAACCGAAACTTTTTCCGGTGGATGGAGAATGCGTATCGAATTAGCCAAGTTATTATTGCAGGCCAATGATGTTTTGCTGCTGGATGAGCCCACGAATCACTTGGATATTGAGAGTATCATTTGGTTGGAAAGTTTTCTTCGCAATTATCCCGGTGTGGTGGTAATTGTTTCGCACGATAAAATGTTTTTAGATAATGTGACAAACAGAACAATCGAAATTTCCCTTGGTAAAGCCTATGATTTCAATAAACCATATTCTCAATATTTAGAATTGCGTCATGAGATTCGTGAAAAACAATTGGCTACGCAAAAAAATCAAGCAAAAAAAATAGAAGAAACAGAGAAATTAATCGAAAAATTTCGTGCCAAAGCCTCTAAAGCCTCCATGGCACAATCGATGATTAAAAAACTTGACAAAATAGAACGTATTGAAGTAGATGAAGATGACAATTCCGTTATGAATATTACTTTTCCAGTTTCGAAAGAACCGGGACGAGTAGTTATAGAAGCTGAAAATGTGACCAAAAGCTACGGGGACAAAACGATTTTGAAAGATATCAATCTATTAGTGGAGCGTGGAAGTAAAATAGCCTTCGTAGGGCAAAACGGGCAAGGAAAATCAACTTTTATTAAGGCTATTGTTGACGAATTCGAGTATAAAGGAAATATCAAGTTAGGACATAATGTACAATTGGGGTATTTTGCACAAAATCAGGCTGAATATCTGGATGGCGAAATCACTTTGTTGCAAACGATGGAAGATGCGGCGGCAGATACGAACCGAATGAAAGTACGCGATATGCTGGGTTCTTTCTTGTTTCGTGGTGACGATGTAGATAAAAAGGTAAAAGTCCTTTCCGGAGGCGAAAGAAACCGTTTGGCGTTGTGTAAATTATTGTTGCAACCTATTAATGTTTTATTGATGGATGAGCCTACTAATCACTTGGACATCAAATCGAAGAATGTGTTAAAAGCCGCTCTTCAAAAATTTGGCGGTACTTTATTACTGGTTTCTCACGATAGGGATTTCTTGCAGGGCATGTCAAATTTAGTATATGAATTTAAAGACCAAAAAATAAAAGAATATTTAGGGGATATCAACTATTTTTTAGAACAACGCAATATGGAAAACATGCGTGAAGTAGAAAAAAAAGAGGCTCAGAAAGTAGCATCACCTAAAGAAAGCAATAAAGCATCATACGAAGATCAGAAAAAAGGAAAAGCATTACAAAACAAGTTAAGCAAGATCGAAAGCCAAATCAAGCAATTAGAAAAAGACATTCAGCAAGATGATAAAATGCTGGCTTCTAATTATGATAAACATATTGAGGATGCTAAGTTTTTTATGGCGTACAATAAGAAAAAGGCTGAGTTAGACAAATTTCTTTTAGATTGGGAAGCTGTTCAGGAAGAAATTGATACTGTGTAAAAAAGAAGAGTTCCGGTTTTGGAGGGCACTGAAAAAGTCTTTTTAAAAATTAATTGTTAATAAAAAGGAGTAGAAAACTATAGTTTTTTGCTCCTTT
>NZ_RYDP01000009.1:0-142386 GCF_003970395.1 Flavobacterium sp. GSP27
AATGAGCCCGATAAAATATCGAGCTCATTATTATCAAAATTAATTATAAATTTGTCTAAACTTTTGGGTGCAGTCTAGTAGAGGCTTTTTTTAGGACATTACTCAATTTTCATCCCTTTTGTAAGTGTGTAATCACTGTATTTATAGAAGGGTTCAATTGTTAATGCAGTGCATTCTACAACCATTGTGGTGTCTGGATTTTGTTTGAATGAATAAAAAAATAACATACTGAAATAGATTGCTTGATAGTATTGCTTTTTTATTTATAGCATTTTAAATTTAAATTTATAATTCAATATTGCTTTGCTATCTTTGTTATATGAATGAAAATTTAGACCCAACAGCAAATGGTTACAATTCAGAAGAGCTAGATCTTGAAAAAAAATTGAGACCACTTTCTTTTGATGATTTTGCAGGACAAGACCAAATATTAGAAAATCTGAAAGTTTTTGTTCAGGCTGCAAATCAACGAAATGAAGCACTTGATCACACGCTGTTTCATGGTCCACCTGGCTTAGGAAAAACAACATTAGCCAATATTCTTGCCAATGAATTGCAAGTGGGAATCAAAATTACTTCCGGTCCGGTTTTAGACAAACCTGGAGATTTAGCCGGTTTACTGACTAATCTAGAAGAAAGAGACGTTTTATTTATTGATGAAATTCATCGTTTGAGTCCAATAGTAGAAGAATATTTGTATTCTGCTATGGAGGATTTTAAGATTGATATCATGATTGAATCAGGACCTAATGCAAGAACCGTCCAAATCAATCTAAACCCATTTACCTTAATTGGAGCCACCACGCGTTCCGGTTTATTAACCGCTCCTATGAGAGCGCGTTTTGGAATTTCTTCCCGCTTACAATATTATACCACTGAGTTACTCACCACAATCGTAGAAAGAAGTGCTACTATATTTAAAATGCCTATATCCATGGAGGCAGCTATAGAAATAGCTGGTCGTAGTCGTGGAACTCCTCGCATCGCGAACGCATTGTTACGGCGTGTGCGTGATTTTGCCCAGATAAAAGGGAATGGCACTATCGATATAGAAATTGCCCGTTACGCCTTAAAAGCACTTAATGTAGATGCTCATGGCCTGGACGAGATGGATAATAAAATACTAAATACAATCATCGATAAATTCAAAGGCGGACCTGTAGGTTTATCTACTTTGGCGACAGCCGTATCTGAAAGCAGTGAAACAATCGAGGAAGTCTATGAACCATTTTTGATTCAGGAAGGTTTTATTATGCGTACGCCAAGAGGTAGAGAAGTTACCGATAAAGCATATCAACATTTAGGGAAATTAAAAACAAACAATCAAGGCGGTTTATTCTGATTTTTAGGAGCTGTTTCCCGCTTTCCGCTGTATTTCCGATATAGAAAAACAAGGCTTTTTCAGCCGTATTTTTTGTTAATCGGGAGACGCCGATGCTATCAGGTCTTGGAATCCCGTTTATTAACTTCTATTTTTTAACTATTAATACAAAAGCGACATACACGCAATTTATCAAATCTGAAGCGAAACGTCTCGGATTTTTATCCTGTGGAATAGCTAAAGCTGGTTTCTTGGAACAAGAAGCACCGCGGTTAGAAAACTGGTTGGAGAACAATAGAAATGGCCAAATGTACTATATGGAAAACCATTTTGACAAGCGTTTAAATCCAACTTTACTCGTTGAGGATGCTAAAAGTGTAGTTTCACTATTGTTAAATTATTATCCAGAAGACCTGCAAAATACAGATTCTTATAAGATTTCAAAATATGCGTACGGTCAGGATTATCATTTTGTGATCAAGGAAAAACTCAAAGAATTTTTATTTTCTATTCAATCTACAATCGGAGATGTTTCTGGTCGGGCCTTTGTAGATTCTGCTCCAGTCCTTGACAAAGCTTGGGCTGCCAAAAGTGGTTTGGGTTGGATAGGCAAAAACAGTAATTTGTTGACACAAAAAGTAGGGTCTTTTTACTTTATCGCGGAACTCATTATCGATTTAGATTTAGACTATGACAATCCTACAACCGATCATTGTGGTACGTGTACAGCTTGTATAGATGCGTGCCCTACAGCGGCAATAGTTGCGCCTTATGTAGTAGATGGCAGCAAATGCATTTCCTATTTTACAATTGAATTAAAAGAAAATATCCCTCAGGAGATGAAAGGTAAATTTGATGAATGGGCTTTTGGATGCGATGTGTGTCAGGATGTTTGTCCTTGGAACAAGTTTTCAAAAGCACATAAGGAACCTTTATTTAACCCAAATCCAGAATTACTGTCCTTGTCCAAAAAAGATTGGATAGAAATTACTGAAGAAACATTTAAAGCTGTTTTTAAAAACTCACCACTTAAAAGAGCCAAGTTTCAAGGATTAAAAAGGAATATTGATTTTTTACAGTAACGAAATTTTGAAACTTAATTTATTTGAATTTTGTAGAAGATTCTCTAACAATAATGTTTGTTTCTAATTCAACAGTTCTTGGAGTAAAAGGAATTCCTTCTTTATGACAATTCATTTCTTCTAACAATAAGTTAAAAGATTCAATTCCCATTTCATGGCTTGGCTGATCTACAGTACTAAGTTTTGGAGTCAGTACTTGCGATATAAACCAATTGCTAAAACCAATTACCGCTACTTGTTCCGGGACATTGATTTTGTTTTCATTAAAATAGTCTAATACTCCCACTGCTACCAGATCTGTTATAGCAAATATGCCGTCTATATCAGCATGCTCCTGAATAATCTGTTTAGCAAAATATCTTCCTTCTTCAAAAGTCACATTTTCACATGCAAAAACTAATTTTGTGTCAAAAGGAATGTTATTTTTCTCTAATGCTTTTTTATATCCAATATACCGATCTATTGAATTTTGTGGATTCAACGGCCCTCTAATGTGTGCTATTTTCCTACAACCAGTATCGATTAAGTGTTGTACTGCATTAAAGGCTGCTTTTTGGTCATCAATTATTACTTTCGAGCATTTAGAAAGCTTTGCTATTTTGTCAAACATAACAAAAGGAATATTTCTATTCATTATTTCTTTTATATGATCATCATTATTGGACTCATTTGATAAGGACATGATGATTCCGTCAACTCTTTTGTTTATAAGCAGTTCTACTTGTTTTTTTTCTAAAGCCAGCGTCTCATTTGATTGTAAAATGATTACTAAATAGCCATTTTTTTCAGCTTCGTTGATGATGGCATTGACCACATTCGAAAAAAAATGATGCACTACTTCAGGAATAATTAGACCAATAGTTTTTGATTCTTTTGTTCTTAAATTTACAGCAAAACTATTAGGAGTATAGTGTAATTGCTGGGCAAGTTCAATTACCGCTTTTTTAGTTTTTTCACTAACATCAGGGTAATTTTTAAGCGCTTTTGAAACAGTCGTTATTGAAATTCCCAGTTTTGTTGCAATTTCCTTAAGAGTAATGTCTTTCATGAATCGAATTTCTACGTATTTAATTTTAAGAAAAGGTGTTTATAGTAACTTTGCTGTGCGTCCTTTTTCAGTCTTTGACATAGGTATAAAAAAGACTATAAGTTCAAATATTCCTTACCAAGGTATTGATTTTTATCTTATTTCTGTAATTTTTTAATAATAAAACAAATTATTACACATTCGTTACATAAACTAATTGGATCTGCCATTTTTAGTAAAGGCGGGAACATCCTAGGTTGACGTTCTTTCATTTATACGTGTTCCGATCTTAATGTACTTAAAACCAGAAGGGAATTGTTTTCTTTAATAGATTTCGGCATTCCTTCAATGACTCTGAAACGTGGGTTTTAGAAATCCGTAATTGAGTGGCTATTTCGTTGATAATGGGATTTTTCAAAGTTCAATACTTTTGTTTAAAACCCTAAAAAAAGTTCAATAACTTTGTTGTTATCCCAAAAAGTTTCGGTAAATCAATCTTTTCATGATTGATTTACTAATACATAGGTTTTTTTTGGGTCGTTGTAATTGTTAAAGATCAGTTTCGCTAAACTAGCATGGATTCATAAAGGCACTAATTTCTTTATTTGAAATTTTGGGATTGGCTCCTTCATTTTTGGCTACAATGGCTCCTATTGCGCAAGCGAAATCAATTGCTTCTTGAGGATTGGCATCCTTTAATAGTTTAGAAAGCAATCCAGCTAAAAAAGAATCTCCGGAACCCACGGTATCTACAACATTTATTTTATAGCCACTATTGTAGTACATTTTTTCATTGTAATACAGCACCGCACCATGATTTCCTTTTGTAACGCAAATGTGTTTTGTATTCGTTTGTGTGGCAATAAAAAGAATATTTTGCTCTAATGAATGGTATGGTGAATTCATAAAAGCACTTATTTCATACAATTCCTCATCATTAAATTTTATAAAATCTGACTGCATCATCAAATTAATCAGTAGTTCCTTAGTGTAAAAAGGAGCACGTAAATTAACATCGAAAACAGCATATTTTGCATAGTTAATTATTTCTAATAGGGAATCGTGTGAAACAGAATCTCTACATGCAAGACTCCCAAAAACTAGTGCATCTGCTTTCTTGACCATTATTTCGTCTTCTGCAATACATATAATTTTGTCCCAAGCAACCGGATAATTGATTGTGTATGAAGCAGCTCCTTTCTCATTTAATTGAACAATAACTTGTCCGGTAGCCGCGTTTTTATCAACTTGAATCGTATCGGTAACAACTCCATTTTTTTTAACAAAGGCAAGGAGTTCTTTTCCAATTTCATCATTTCCTACTCGGCTTATTATTTGAGCATCAATACCAAGTGATGCTAAACGAAGCGCCACGTTCAATGGCGCTCCTCCGATTTTTTGGTGCGTTGGGAAAACGTCAAATAAAACTTCCCCGAAACAGATTATTTTTTTGGTCATAATTATTCTTTTTTTGACAAACTTTCAGATAGTTCTTCTAATGTTCTCCCTTTGGTTTCCGGCATTTTTGTAAATACCCAAAGCAATTGGAAAACCATCATTATGCAGAAGACGGCAAAAACGGTTGTTGTTCCAATCTCTTTAAACAAAAACGGAATGAATGATGGGATTAATGCTGCTAAAATCCAATGTACAGAAGTGCCAAAAGAGGTTCCGGCAGCTCGAAGTTTATTAGGGAACAATTCAGAGATAAATACCCAAATGACAGCTCCTTGACCTATGGCGTGTGAGGCTATAAACAAAAAGAAAAATAACGGAACAGCCATTCCTTTCCATTCAAAATAAAAGGCGGTTGTCACTAATCCTAGAGAAATAATGTATCCTACCGAACCCAAATACATGAGCGTTTTTCGGCCATATTTATCTATTAGCGAGATTCCAATCATGGTAAATATTAAATTGATTATCCCAATTCCGATACTACTCAAAAAAGAGGCAGATTTTTCTAATCCTGCCAATTCAAAAATTCGAGGGGCATAATATAAAAAAGCATTAATTCCGGAGAGCTGATTGAAAAAGGCAATAAAAAACGCTAAGAGCAATGGTTTTCTATATTTAGCCATGAAAATAGATTCGTTTTTCCCCTCCTGAACAGTTTCTTTTTCTATAGCAGCAATTTCCGCTTCTACTGCTGCGTCACTATTGATTTGTTTCAAAATAGCGACTGCTTTTTGTCTGTCTTTTTTGTATTCTAAAATCCAACGCGGACTTTCCGGGATTCCAAATACCAGAAGTGTGTAAATGAAAGATGGAAACGCTTGTATTCCTAACATCCATCGCCAGGCATTTTCTCCTATATCTTGCAAATAGTAGTTGGATGTAAAGGCGATTAAAATTCCAAAAACAATATTGAATTGGTACAAAGCAACCAGTTTTCCACGGTCTTTTGCAGGAGCAATTTCAGAAACATAGGTTGGAGCAGCAATGGTTGAAGCGCCAATACCAATTCCGCCAAGAAATCTAAAAACGGAAAAGAAAATGGGATCATTTGCGAATGCAGTTCCAATGGAAGAAACCAAAAACAGTAATCCTATAATTATTAGAGTCTTTTTCCGACCTAAAATATTCGTTGGAAACGCACCAAAAATAGCGCCAATAACCGTTCCCCATAATGCGGATGACATGACTACTAATCCATGAAACAAATCAGAAGAACCCCATAGTTGTTGCAATTGTTTATCTGCTCCTGAAATTACGACGGTGTCAAATCCAAATAGAAATCCAGCAAAGGCAACGATAATGGACCAATAGAGTATTTTTTTGTTATTCATTATTCTGTTTTTTTTAGTTAGTGGTTTTGGTTATTATAAATGAATTTTATTACCAGATTCCTTTTATTTCAGCAATACTAAAATTTTTAATTTCTTGATTTTCATCGGATTGAATGGTTAGTTTGGTATATGGTTTGTTAGGAAAAATTTGTTCTGTGAAACTGTAAACGCCACCGTTGAGGAAAATTTCTATTGAGGACCAATCTACTATGATTTGATAATCAATAGCCTCAGAAATTATATTTGAAATTTTGGTGTTGTGTATTTCTTCTCCAAAACTTTTTTCAAAATTGACTATGCCGGAATGTCTTCTGTCAACAGAAAAAGTCTTTCGTTTCGCATCGTAATTCATGACCAAAGAATCCTTTACATCATTGGAAAAAACCAATTTTAAATTTTCATTTTTGGCATTAAATTGTACTGCTGACTGATTCAAATATTGGTAATTAAATGTAGTTTTTTGATTCGCTTTTAGGATAATTTCATCTTTAGAAAAGGCTATGGTCTCTTGTTTTTTGAATTGTTCCACAGGAACGTTTTTTAGGACATAATTGCCCTTGATTTTTGCAAGCGAAAGTTCTTTTGGTAATGTCATGGCGCTTCTCCAGTTTTTGGTAGGCGTGTTTCGCGCATAAGACCAATTGCTCATCCAGCCTATGAATATCCGTTTGTTTTCTGGCGCATTATTGTACGTGACTCCGGCATAGTTATCAGCTCCGTTGTCAATCCATTTGATGGATTTTTGAGTTGTTTTAAAACTTTTTCCATCAAAATCACCAATGAAATATTGTGTTCCTGAACCACCAAGCGGTGCGCCGGGATTGATGCTGATGAGTAGAACCCATTTTTCTTCATTGGAACCGGCAACTTTTAATTTGAAAAGATCAGGACATTCCCAAACACCGCCATGAGCTCCTATGTTTTTACCGAATTCACTTTCGAATTTCCAATCAATTAAATTCTTGGAAGTATAAAATTGTGCTTTATCTCCGGCGACTAATACCATATTCCAAAGATTAGTTTCTGTATTCCAGAACATTTTAGGATCTCTAAAATCTTTCTGATCAACATTTCCTATGATTGGATTTCCATTGTATTTGAGCCAAGTTTCGCCTTCGTCTAAGCTATATGCCAATCCTTGCGTTTGATAATTTCTTTTGCCCGCTTTTTCGCCTGCCATGTCGTGATAGGTAAAAATGGCAATCATTGGTGGATTTTCTTTTGTTCCCAAACCAGAAGTATTTTTTAAATCTACAACGGCACTTCCTGAAAATATCATTCCTAATTTGTCAGGAAACAAAGCGATTTTTTGGTGTGTCCAATGGATTAAATCTGTACTTGTGGCGTGTCCCCAATGCATTGGTCCCCAAACGATATCATCTGGGTAATATTGGTAAAATAAATGATAAATCCCTTTATAGAAAACCATTCCGTTAGGATCATTCATCCATTTTTTTTCCGGAGAAAAATGAAATTGTGGTCTAAATGGTTCTTTGTATTTTTTAGAGGAATCTACTGCTAATTTTCCAGAAGCATCAATGGTGATAACATCATTTTTAGTTTCTTTTTTACAGGAAAACAAGGATAAAGAGACTCCCAATAGTATAAAAAAATAGGTGATTTTATTTGTGAACTTCATTAAAAAAAGGATTAATTAGTATAGTAAGTAAGTCGAAAGTTTAAAAGTCGTAAAGTCAAAAGAATTAACTTTAAGTAAAACAGCTTTAAATCATATTGTTACATAATTTTATCCTGATTTTAAAATACGATATTATACCATGGTTATTACTTATCTTCATAAAAATAGAATTATAATTTGTAATTGTTGATTTGGAATCGACCAAAAACGTTTTTGATGAGTCGAAAACGTTTTCGATTTGTATTTCACCTACTATCTGGATCGATGTACATTTTTAACGAATAATTTATATATGTTTGAAGATATTATTAAAAAATTATATGATGAATTTAACAGTTAAAACATTGGTGTTCATGCTCTTAGTTAGTACTGTGGTTTGTGGTCAAGCCCAATCAGACGAGTGGCACTTATATGCTAATTCCAGAGAGAATTATTTTGGAGTTGCCATGGCCAATGGTCAAATAGGAATCGTTACTGACGACACACCTCTCAAAACAAAAGAAATTATCCTGAATGGCGTGTATGACGGAAGTCCTGAAAATGGGATCAGCAGAATAGTACGCGGAATAGAGTTTTTGAATCTGCATTTGAATATCAATAGGCAAGAAATCAAATCAGACAATATCGATAATTGGAGTCAAGTGGTTTCAATGAAAGAAGGAATGAGTACCACTTCCTTTTCGTTTAAAGATTTGGCCACAATTAATTACACGATTTTGGCTAATAGAGCTGTTCCTTTTTCAGCGATGGCAATTGTCGAAATTACTCCTATTAAGGATATAGAAATTACCGCTAACAATTACATGGTTGTTCCTGATGAACTGAAAGAGGCAAAAAGTCAGTTTCGGGTCTTAAAGGATAATCAGTATTTAATGCCGGTTTTTGGTACTACAGCTAAAACGCTAACCGGTAAATATACAGTGGCCGCTTCAACAACTTTTCTTTTTGATGATGAAAGGGAAACCTTAAAACAAACCGGAAATGAAGTTGGGTTTACTAAAAAATTGATCAAAGGCAAAAAATACCGTTTTGCGGTTGCAGGAGGAATTTGCACTTCCAAGGATGTTACGGATCCTTTGAACGAATCCGAAAGACAACCTATTTATGCCCTTCAGGAAGGAATTGATAAATTATTGAACCGTCACAAACAAGCTTGGGCTGAATTATGGAAAACGGGTGACATACAAATTGAAGGCGACCTGGATGCGCAACAACGGGTGCGTTTCGCGTTGTATAACTTGTATTCTTATATACGTCCAGGAACCAGACAAAGTATTGCGCCTATGGGGTTGTCGTCTCAAGGCTATAACGGACATATTTTTTGGGATACGGAACTTTGGATGTATCCAACGCTCTTGGCACTGCAACCTGATATGGCAAAATCATGTTTGGATTATCGCTCAGATCGTTTGCAAAAAGCAAAACAAAAAGCCTTTATTTATGGGTACAAAGGAGCAATGTATCCTTGGGAATCTGATGATACAGGAGAAGAAGCAACACCAACTTGGGCCTTGACAGGTATTTTTGAACAGCACATCACAGCAGATGTTTCGATAGCTTTTTGGAATTATTACGCCTATACACAAGACACTTCTTGGTTGAAAAAAGAATGGGAGGTTCTTAAAGAAACAGCCGATTTCTGGGTTAGCAGAGTAGTTAAAAATCAAGACGGAAGTTTTTCTATTTTGAATGTAGTTGGTGCCGATGAGTATGCGCAACATGTAGATGACAATGCTTTTACCAATGCATCAGCGATCGAGTCTTTGAAAAATACGATTAAAGCAGCGACACTTTTAAATGAGCCGATCAATCCAGAATGGATAGCAGTATCAGAGAAATTAGTGATTCATAAAAAGGATGGGATTACTCAAAATTATAAAGGATATCAAGGACAAATGATCAAACAGGCAGATGTCAACTTATTAGCATATCCTTTGCATACAATCACTGACAAAGAACAAATAAAAAGAGATTTGGAATATTACGCCGAAAAAATTGACAAAAAAGATGGTCCAGCTATGGCTTCCGGAGTTTTATCGGTTCTATATGCTCGATTGGGAGATAGAGATAAAGCCTATAGTTATTTTGTGAAATCGTATTTACCTAACAGTCGGCCTCCTTTTGGCGTATTTTCGGAATCAGCCAATAGTAATAACCCTTATTTTGCTACTGGAGCCGGAGCAATGCTTCAAGCCGTTATTTATGGTTTTGGCGGAGTGGAACAAACGGATATGGGATTGAAATACAACAAGGGACTGCTGCCAAAACAATGGAAATCACTTAAGATTATTGGAGTGGGAGTGGATAATAAAACAATTGTTATCAAATAATACAGTAACCCGTTGGGTGTAATTACACCCAACGGGTTACTTTAAATGATTTTTGCCGCGAATATACAAGCAATCTATTTTGAAGATTGTTATAGTATTCGTGGTTTTTTTGTTTTTAGAAGCCATTGGGTTTTATTCAATTTAAATTTTCGACAGAAAAAGCTGCATGATTGCTTTTACTATTTTAGGACTGATTATTTAGATAAAATAAATAGGATGAAGTGATAAATGGTTTAATTATGTAATTTATTCCAAATTTATATTTTAAAGGCAATTACATTTTCATAATCATACGTTTAGTAAATGTGATTTTTTTAGCCGTTGAAACAGGGAGTAAAAAACGAAGTATTGATAGGTATGGCGTACTATTTTTAGACATTTGACGCGGCTTATTTTGGATTATCGATTTGGTATAAAAAACTTCATTATGATGAGTAATTCGTAATCTTAGTTTGTAAAAAGCTTTTCTATTGAGTGATATACAATTGATTTGAAGTGAAAAAGCCACTAAATTATAATAATATGTTTTTTAGTATCTTTTTTTTGTGTTTAGTATAATTTTAGTATTAATTTTTTAAAGTATTAATTTTAAAATCGAAAACGTTTTCGGCATAACGAAAACGTTATAGTTTAGTAATATCTTAATATTATCATAAATTTATAATTATGTTTGGTGTTAATATTTAAACAAACCATTAAAAAAAATTATTAACCAACTTATTTATTACGTATGAAAAATAGTCTAATTAAAGGCTTGATGGTGTTTCTAACGATGCTGTGTACAAGCTTGACATATTCGCAAGATGTGTCTGGTACAGTATCTGATGGCAGCGGTCCGCTTCCAGGGGCTTCTGTCTTAGTTAAAGGAACAACAAATGGAGCACAAACTGATTTCGATGGAAAATTTACGATCAAAAATGTAGGCTCAAATGCAGTTTTAGTTTTTAGTTACATTGGTCTTAAATCTCAAGAGGTAAATGTAGCAGGTAAGAGCACTATTAGTGTAGTCTTAAAAGAAGATTCTGCAGAACTGAAAGAAGTAGTAGTTATTGGCTACGGTACGGTTAAAAAGAAAGATGCAACGGGTGCTGTAGATCAAATTAGCTCTAAAAAATTTGATAATGTTGCTGCTATCAATCCAGCTGAACTTTTGAGAGGTAAAGTTGCAGGTGTTCAAATTACTTCTTCAAGTGGAGAGCCAGGTGCTGCAAATTCAATAAGAATTCGTGGTAATGGTACTTTACGCGGGGGTAACGGACCGCTTATTGTTGTAGATGGGGTGCCTTTAGCCGGAGGTGACGTATCAGCAGGTGGTGCTAATATGAATTTAGGCTCTATGAGCGCCAAAGATCCATTGAGTTTCATTAATCAAAATGATATCGAAAGTATGTCAATTTTGAAAGATGCCTCTTCAACAGCGATTTATGGAGCTAGAGGGGCTAATGGGGTAATTATTATTACAACTAAGAAAGGAAAGTCTAAAGTGCCAGAATTAACTTATTCTACTTCTTACACTACTTCTTCTTATGCTTCAAAATTCGATGTTTTATCTACTGATGAATTTATTGCGGCAACTCCAGGTCAGACAGCAAATCATTTTGGCGGAGCATTCGATTGGAAAAAACAAGTATTGCAAACAGGTAATACTGTAAATCATGACCTGTCTTTCTCAAGTGGAACAGACAATTCTAGTACTAGAGTTTCTCTAGGTATGGCTAATACTGACGGTATCGTAAGAAATACTGGTTTAGATAAAATTTCTGCAAGTTTTTACAACTCAAATGATTTCTTTGATGGTAAAGTGATATTAGAAACTCGTATCGCTTATTCTAATATCAAAGATCGTAGAGGTTTGATTACTAACGATACAGGATATATTGGTAACTTATTAAGTGCTGCATTGTATTGGAACCCAACGCGTTCAGTTTATGACCCAGCACAGCCAGGCGGTTACACAAGAGTGAGTGGTGATTATCTTAATCCTGTTCATTTGATGAATTCGTTCTCTAATAATGGTGATTTGTCTAAATTATTAGGTAGTCTAACCACTACTGTGAAATTAACTAATAGTTTGAAATACAACATGGTTGTTGGTATTGAGACATCTAATTCTTCTGTAAAGCAACAAGCTACTCCGGATTTAAATATTCAAGATTTTGCAACGGCTACTAATCCTGCGGATTTGAAAACGTACAGAGGACAAGCGACAGTTTCTAATGATCAAAGAGTAAACAAAACTATTGAACACAATTTAACATTCACAAAAGATATTACAAAAAATATTAACTTGAATGCAATTGTTGGATATTCGTACTATAACTATGCATCTAATGGTACTTATGTATCTGCAAAAGGTTTTGCTGCTACACAAACTAATTTATTAGAAAATATGGAAGGTGGAATCCCAACAGAAACAAGAGTTGGTTCTTATAAAGGATTAGTTGATATGCAATCTGTTTTTGCCAGAGCATCATTAGCATTCTATAATAAATTGAATTTAGATTTAACGGTAAGACGTGATGGTTCTTCTAAAACAGCAGCGGGTAAAAAATACGGAAATTTCCCTTCTTTAGGTTTGGCTTACAAACTAGTTGATGGAAAAGACGGGTTAGTTAATGATTTTAAATTAAGAGGAAATATTGGTAAAACAGGTAATACTGAATTTCCAAGAAACTCTTCTGTAGGTATAATTGAATACAATGGTCCAAATCAATTTAATGTTGTAAACAATGCGAATTCTCAATTAACTTGGGAGACTACAACTTCTTACGGAGTAGGGACAGACTTTGCTTTGCTTAATAATAAGTTAACAGGATCTGTTGATTATTTCAACAAAAATACTACTGATTTAATTGTTGGTATCCCTTCAACTTCAGGGCAGCCTTCACCTCAAGGTATCAAATATACTAATTTACCAGCTAACTTAATAAACAAAGGAGTCGAGGTTTCGTTGTCATACAAGGTAATTGATACAGATGATTTAACTTGGGATATTTCTGGTAACGTGGCATTCTTGTCAAATACTATTGAAAATCTGGGTGCTGCAAACGTGTACAACGTTGGAGCCATTCACGGGCAAGGTCTGAGTGATGCATATGTTCAAAGAATTCAAGATGGACATCCATTGTATACCTATTATCTTCCAACATTCACAGGATATGATGCAAATGGAATTTCTCAATATGCAGATGGAGGCGCTGTAAAATTGTTAGATAAGCAGCCTTTACCTAAAATGACTGCAGGCTTTTCAACAAGTTTGGCCTACAAAGGTTTTGATTTCTCAACATCATTATATGGAAATTTCGGTAATTATTTATTCAACAACACTAATGTAGCCCTTTTCTATCAAAATCAATTGGGAGGTAAAAACGTAACTCCAGAAGTTGCAAATTCAGTTCAATCAAGATCTGATGCTAATACACCATCTACTAAATACCTTGAAAAAGGGGACTTTATTAGAATGGGTAATTTAACACTAGGTTATACTGTTAAAGGAGATGTTTTAGAGCGTTTTAAAGTGAAGTCTGCTCGTTTTTATGTAAACGGTTCTAACTTATTTATAATTACTAAATATTCAGGTTTTGATCCGGAAGTTGATACTAACAAATCTTTAAATGGTGTCCCTTCTGCAGGTATAGATTATTTATCTTATCCGAGAGCTAGAACTTTGTCAGTAGGTCTTAACGTAACATTTTAATTAGAATAAAAATGAAAAAAAATAATTTTATAAAGTACGGTATTTTTGCTGGAGCATTAGTTCTTGGCGTTAGTTGTACTAATTTAGATGAACAAATCCCTGATGCAACTGAAATTTCAAAAGCGGATCCTGATGCAGTTTTGACTTCAGCTTATAATGGATTGCGACAATTTGAGGGACAAGACGGAGTATTTGCAATACAAGAGGTTTCTACAGATTTTGTTATTGTGCCAACACGTGCAGGTGACTGGGGTGACGGTGGAGCGTGGTTGCAAGATCATTTTCATACATGGGACGCAAATAGTAGAGAAATAAATACTTCTTGGAGACAGATGCTATCAAGTGTTTATAATTGTGACTTAGCATTAGCTATACAGGGAATTCCGGCTGACAAGAAAGCGCAAGCTCAATTTTTGAAAGCTTATTATTATTACAATGCTATTGATATGTTTGGTCAAGTTCCATACAGAGAAGCAGGTAGTTCTCCAGATGATTTTCCTAAGGTTTGGACTTCTCCTGAAGCGACAGCTAAAATTATTGCATTGCTTGTAGAAGCGTTGCCTAATCTTCCTGCAAAAAACACTTCTGATCCTTCAATTGCAAGTAAAGATGCAGCAAACTTTTTGTTAGCTAAAATTTATTTGAATAAAGCGGTATTTGATTCGCCAAGTCATACAGGATTTAATGCGAACAATGTGGCTAATATGAATAAAGTAATTCAATACGTTGATGCTATTTCTAGCGCTACTACTTTAGCTTCGGATTACTGGGATAACTTTAAACCAGCAAATCATACTAGTCCGGAGTTAATTTTTACAGCCAAAAATATTAATGGTGTTGATATGGGCGCTATTAGAACAAGGTGGTATATGGGAAACCATTACAATCAAGTTCCAAGTGGTTGGAACGGATTTTCTGTATTGCAGGAGTATTACGATAAATTTGATCCGTCAGATAGACGTATTAATAATAATGATCCGGCTATTATTGCCGCTTTCGGGAGCCCTCTAGGACTGCGTAAAGGACTGCAATATGATAAAGGAGGAGTTACTCCTCTAACAACAAGAGCTCAAAATGGTTCATTACCTTTAAATTTTCAAAGTGATTTGGCAAATTTGCCAGCAGATGGTAGAATCATTTCTCAAAGCTGGTTAGAAAGATGGGGTATTCGTCCACAAAAATACATTCCAGATGTGTCTAATATGGATAAACCGGAAAATGACTATGTGTTATTCCGTTACGCGGATGCTTTATTGATGAAAGCGGAGGCTATAACAAGAGGTGGTTCAAGCACAAGTACTGTTGTTTCTATTGCTGCTCAATTACAAGCTCGTCAAGGAATTACCACTGTAATTAATTTGTCGACTTTGGCTAACATTGATAAAGCTAGAGCTACAGAATTGTGGGAAGAAGGTTGGAGAAGAAATGATATGATTCGTTTTGGAACTTATACTACTGCTAGAGCTACAATGAAGAATACTGATGCGTATAGAGTATTGTTACCCGTACCAACAACAGCTTTGTTGAATCCTAATATTAAACAAAATCCTGGATATTAAAAGTATTGTTTACTGTTAATTATATTTGGAGTTAGTTATTAAGAGGGCGATTTATTGCCCTCTTAATTTTTTTATAATTGAGAGCTTCTTATGAAGCTCTTTTTTTGTTTTATTTCACACTTTTTTTGGCTCTTTTTAATTTTTTTATAAACTGAAAAAAACATAAATTGCGTGCTTATATTTATTTAAATTAATTCATTTTTAAGATGTTGAAGTGTATTGCGAGTTTTTTTCTATTTATAATTTTTATAAGTTGTTCTAAAGGAAATTCGGATTCCTTGTTTACTAAATTAGACGCTTCTGAAACGGGTATTAGTTTTCAGAATGAGGTAAAAAATGGTAAGAATATGAATATCTTTAAATATCGTAATTTCTATAACGGTGGCGGTGTAGCAATTGGGGATATCAATAATGATGGTTTGGCGGATGTCTTTTTTACTTCTAATCAAGGCACAAATAAGTTGTATTTGAATAAAGGCAATTTTAAATTTGAAGACATTTCAACAAAATCAGGGATTGAAGGTGAAAAAGCGTGGTCAACGGGTGTAGTAATGGTGGATGTCAATGGTGATGGTTTGCTAGATATTTATGTTTGTGATGCAGGAAGTAATATTGATGCTATAAGAAAAAGTCAGTTGTATATAAATAACGGGAATACTACTTTCACAGAAAAAGCGGCAGAATACAATCTTGCGGATACTGGAATTACAACCCACGCGGCCTTTTTTGACTATGACAAGGATGGGGATTTAGATTGTTATATTTTGAATAACAGCTTTATTCCGGTTGGGACCTTAAATTATTCTAATAAAAGAGAATTACGAGATAAAGACTGGGATGTTGCTGAAATCCTTAAAGGAGGTGGTGATAAATTGATGCGTAATGACAATGGGAAATTTGTTGATGTTAGTGAATCAGCGGGTATTTTTAGTAGTTTGATTGGTTTTGGTTTAGGAGTGACTGTGGGGGATGTTAACGGCGATTTATATCCAGACATTTATATCTCAAATGATTTTTATGAAAGAGATTATTTATACATCAATAATAAAAACGGAACGTTTACCGAACAAATTCAAGGTTGGGCAACCCATATAAGTCAATCTTCTATGGGGGCGGATTTAGCGGATGTTAATAATGATGGTAAATCTGATGTTTTTACAACTGATATGTTGCCAGAAGGGGATGCCCGTTTAAAAACAACAACTAGTTTTGATAACTATGATTTATTGACTAGAAAATTGAATTTAGATTTTTTTAATCAATATATGTCCAATACTTTACAGATTAATGATGACAATAATAAATTTATTGAAATAGCTAATTATGCAGGCGTGGCTAAAACGGATTGGAGTTGGGGAGCCTTGTTGTTTGACATGGATAATGATGGGTATAAAGATATTTATGTTTGTAATGGGATTTATCATGACTTGACAAATCAAGATTTTATGGACTTTTTTGCAAATGAATTTTTGCAGAAAATGGTAGTTACAGGTAAAAAAGAAGATATTGAAACCATTATAGCCAAGATGCCAAGCACGCCTATCTCAAATTACGCTTATAAAAACAATCATAATCTGACGTTTACAAATAATGCGATAAATTGGGGTTTGGATACGCCAAGTTTCTCTAATGGTGCGGCTTATGGTGATTTAGATAATGATGGTGACTTAGATTTAGTAGTGAATAATGTAAATATGGAATCCTTTGTTTACAGAAATAATTCAGAGAAAAACAAAGCAAATCATTTTGTTAAGGTAAAATTGAAAGGAGATAATCAAAATAAATTTGCTATCGGTAGTGTAGTTGAATTATATTCAGGTAAGGAAATTATAAGACAAGAGTTAATTCCTTCAAGAGGATTTCAATCTTCTATTGATTATGTAATGACGTTTGGTATTGGAACTAAAAAAATAGATTCATTACAGGTAATTTGGCCAAATGGAAAATCGCAAACGATAAAAAAAGTAATTCTCAATTCAACTATCAATTTATCAATTGGTAATGCTAAAAAAGAGTATATCTTTAAAAAAACACAGTCAAAAGCCTTGTTTAAAGAGGTGAAGTCAAACTTTATTACTCATAAGGAAAATGATTACATCGATTTTGATTATGAAGGATTAATCTCTAGAATGCTATCACAAGAGGGACCTTCACTTGCCGTAGGAGATATTAATGGTGATGGGAATGATGATGTGTTTATTGGAGGTGCTAAAGGACAATCAGGAAAAATTTATTTGAACAAAGGAGACAATAGTTTTGGCGTCACAGTTCAAAAAGATTTGGATGTAGATGCTGATTTTGAAGATACAGCGGCTAGCTTCTTTGATGCTGATAATGATGGAGACCTAGATTTATTTGTAGGGTCAGGCGGAAATGAGAAATCGGATCAAGCCAATTATAAAAACCGTTTGTATTTGAATAATGGCAAAGGGATTTTCATAAAAAGTAAAACTACCATTCCAACAACTAATAATGTATCAGTTATTGCACCTTGTGATTTTGATAGTGATGGGGATGTAGATGTTTTTGTGGGGAGTAGAAGTGTTCCAGGAGTCTATGGTATTGACCCAAAACATTTATTATTAGAAAATGATGGCAAAGGAAATTTTACAAATATTATCGATAAAAAAGCCTTCAAACTCAACTCGACTGGAATGATTACTGATGCGGTTTGGGAAGACATTGATAATGATTCTAAGAAAGATTTGATTGTAGTAGGCGATTGGATGGCTCCACAAATCTTTAAAAATACAGGAAGACGTTTGGCTATTTTTAAATCAAATTTGACTGGTTATTCAGGTTTTTGGAATTCAATAAATTGTGTGGATTTGAATAATGACGGTAAAAAAGATTTTATTTTTGGGAATAAAGGAACTAATACAACTTATAAAGCTTCTGCTAAAAATCCTATGAAATTATTTGTCAATGATTTTGACAATAATGGAACTATTGAACAAATTACTACTCGTACTATTGAAGGAAAAGATATGCCAATTCATTTAAAACAAGAATTGGCAAAACAGATTCCATCTATTAAAAAGAAAAATTTAAGTTATGCTGATTATGCGAACAAATCAGTTCAAGAAATATTTGCTCAAGATGTAGTCGGCAATTCTTTACAAAAAACGGCTGTGATTCAGGAAAGTGTTGTTGCTATTAATAAGGGTAATGGTCAGTTTGAAATAAAAATATTACCAAAAGAAGTGCAATTTTCATCTGTAAATACTACTTGTGTCGTGGATGTTAATAAGGACGGAATTTTAGATATCATACTTGGGGGAAATCAATATGAATTTAAACCGCAATTTGGGCGATTAGATGCCAATCATGGAAGTGTTTTGTTAGGGAGTAAAAAAGGTGATTTTACTTGGCTTCCTTATGCTAATTCTGGTTTCTTTTTAACTGGAGAAGTGCAAAAGATTAAAATAGTTAAAAACAAAAATAATACGATAGCTATTTTAGCAGTACTCAATAATAATACTCCAAAACTATTTATAAGTAATGAATAATTTTTTTAAAATAGGTCTAGCGTCATTGCTATTTATTAGTTGTTCAAAGAATGAAAATCTATTATTTGAAAAACTATCGCCCGAAGAAAGTAATGTAAAGTTTAATAATCAATTAGATCAATCAAAAAATATTTCGATTTTAGATTATCTCTATTATTATAATGGAGGCGGGGTCGCTCTGGGTGATATTAATAATGATGGTTTAGTAGATATTTATTTTACGTCCAATCAAGGGAAAAACAAGTTGTATCTCAATAAGGGCGACAATAAATTCGAGGATATTTCTGTGAAAGCTGGCATAGAGGGGGAAAGTGATTGGAAAACGGGTTCTATTATGGCCGATGTCAATGGCGATGGGTATTTAGATATCTATGTTTGTGCAGTGGTAGGAATCAATGGATTTGAAGGTCATAATGAATTATTTATTAATAATAAAAATAATACCTTCACTGAAAGTGCTTCAGAATACGGATTAGATCTTGATAATTACAGTTCTTCGGCAGCGTTTTTTGATTACGACGGCGATGGTGATTTAGACATGTATTTGTTAAATCATGCGATTCATTCGGAAGCTTCTTATGGCAAAGCTGATATTCGAAATAAAAGAAATTATGAAAGTGGAGATAAACTATTTAGAAATGATGATGGCGAATTTGTTGATGTAAGCGCACAAGCGGGTATTTTTGGAGGTGCTAATGGCTATGGTTTAGGAATAGCGATTTCTGATTTTAATTTGGATGGCAATCCAGACATTTATGTTTGTAACGATTTTCATGAAGATGATTATTATTACTTAAATAATGGAGATGGGACATTTACAGAAAGTATGAAGAATTATTTTGGTCATATTAGTCGATTTTCGATGGGAATAGATGTCGCTGATATCAATCACGATGGTTTTCCGGACATAATTACATTGGATATGTTGCCTGAGGATGAAAAAGTCTTAAAATCTTCATCGGGTGACGATAATCCTCAAATGTTGAAGGTTAGAACAGAAAAATTAGGGTATCATTATCAATATACCAGAAATATGTTGCAAATTAATCAGGGAGGGAAACATTTTACAGAAACAGCTTTGTTGAGTGGGGTAGCGGCAACAGATTGGAGTTGGAGCTCCTTATTTGCTGATTATGATCAAGATGGTGAACAAGATATTTTTATTTGTAATGGAATTCCGAAACGGCCAAATGATTTGGATTACATAAAGTATTTTTCAAATGATCATGTAAAAACCAAACTTAATACAACTAAGTTATTGGATAAACAAGCGCTAAAGAAAATGCCTAAAGGCAATGTAACCAATTATGTGTTTCAAGGAGCTAAAGATTTGCAATTTAAAAACAAATCTAATGAATGGATAGAAAACGATTCCATTATTTCAAATGGTGGTGCTTATGCCGATTTAGATAATGATGGTGATTTGGATGTTGTAACCAATAATTTGAATAGTGTGGCTTCCATTTATATTAACAGGACTAATAATAAAGCCAATTATTTAAAATTAAAATTGCGTTTTGGAGGAAAGAATACTTTCGGAATAGGAAGTAAAGTGATTTCGTTTGTAAAAGGCAAAAAACAATTTAAAGAAATTCAGACTACACGTGGTTTTCAATCGAGTTCAGAACCCATAATTCATTTTGGTTACGGAAAAATAAAGCAAGTAGATTCTATTCAGGTAATTTGGCCGGATAAAACGATCCAAACCCTGAAAAATGTAAAAACGAATCAGACGCTTACAATCCAAGCTAATTCGGGGCGTAAAGTATTTAATTATGCAAAATTACATCCAGCTATTTTGCCTATTTTTAAAAAATCAGAAATCAATTTAGGAATCGATTTTACACATCTAGAAAATGACTTTGTTGATTTTACAGCTCAAAAATTAATACCATATCAACGTTCTGATCGTGGACCGGCAACTGTTGTTGGAGATTTGAATAATGATGGTAAAGAAGATGTTTTCTTTGGAGGATCACAAGGGAAGTTAGCCGAAATTTACCTTCAAAATGGAAAAGGATTTTCAAAAAAAGTATTCAATTCAATTTACTTAGATTCCATTTATGAAGATGCCTCGGCGGTGATTGCTGATTTCAATGGGGATAAGCAAAATGATTTAATAGTTGCTTCTGGAAGTGGACAATATGCTGCTGATCTAATTCATAGATTGTATTTGGGAAATACGCTAATTAAAAGTGCTTTTCCAGATACAAAGGCAATGAATGCTTCTGTTATTAAAACAATTGATTATGATAAAGATGGCGATTTAGATTTGTTTGTCGGAAATAATTCTAAATATAATAGTTTCGGGCGAATGCCAGATTGTTACTTGTTAAATAATAATAAAGGTGTGTTTTCGATAGTTCAAAGTAAAATTTTCGCAGGAATTGGAATGGTTACTGATGCGTTGGTTACTGATTTTAATAATGATGGAAACTTAGATTTGATTGTAGTAGGGGAATGGATGAAACCTAAATTTTTTGCCAATATAAAAGGAAGCTTTAAAGAGGTTACAGAAAGTCTTTTACCAGGAAATCAGAATGGGTTATGGCAGTCTATTTGTGCATTTGATATTGACCATGATGGTGATCAAGACTATTTGGTTGGAAACTGGGGAATGAATTCAAAATTCAAAGCCTCTCCGGAATTCCCTATGAAAATGTATTACGATGATTTTGATACGAATGACACTTTTGAAACAATTGTTGCGATCGAAAAAAACGGAAAATACTATACTACAATAGGTTTAGATGAATTAGCTGAAGAATTCAGTGGAATGTTGAAAAAGAAATTCAATAGCTATAAATCCTTTGCTGGAAAAACACTAGAGGAAGTTTTTGATCCCAAAATGTTAGACAAAGCAAAATTGTATGAAGTTCATAATTTAAAATCGGGGTATTTAAGAAATGACAAGGGTAAATTTATTTTTGTTCCATTTTCCAATAAAATGCAAGTAGCGCCTATCACCAGTTTTGTGAAATCTAATTTTGATTCAGATGCTAGGGAAGAAGTTTTTGCTGCGGGAAATTACTTTGGAGTGACTCCATATCACAGTAGATTTGATGGGTTTTCCGGTGCTTTAATCAAGAATGAAAAAACCATCTTGTTAGGGCATCAAATTGGAATTGATCTGACTCAAAAAGCAGTTAAGCATCTGGGGATTATCAATTTTAAAGGCAAAAAATACCTACTAATTACCATCAATAATAAAAAGGCAGAGCTGTACGAAATGACTTCAGCTAAGAACTAATTTAATGAAAACAACTCACTTAAACCCTATAAAATGAACTCTAAAATTTATCTTCTAGGACTTATAATGCTCTTTTTGACTTCTTGTGGCAAAGAGATGCCAATTAAAGTGTCATCAGCTGATTTTTGTGCTGCAGTAGATACAGTAACAGGAATTATGGTTCATGACATATTTTCTCCTCCAGTAGCGAGTAGAATTTATGTTTATCCCAATGTTGCAGCTTACGAGATTATGGCACAAAATAGCACGAAATACGAAAGTTTACAAGGGCAGTTAAAAGGACTGGATTCTATTCCTAAACTAGATCCGAAAAGTGGAGTGAATAAAAATTTGGCAGCGCTTATTGCCCATATTGAAGTGAGTAAAGAATTGATTTTTTCTGAGGAAGCTATAGAAAAATATAGAGACAGTTTGTATGAAAAATGGAGCGCTGAAAATCAAAAAGAATTTGATGTTTCCAAAGCGTACGCTTTAAGAGTGGTAGACAGAATAAAAATGTGGATGGGGAAAGATAATTATAAACAAACGCGTACTTTTCCTAAGTTTTCAGTGTATGCAGATCAACCCGGCCGATGGCAACCAACGCCGCCCTCTTATATGGATGGTGTGGAGCCTCATTGGGGCGAAATAAGAACTTTGGTTATGGATTCAGCCTCTCAATTTAAAGCCATCCCACCTCATCCTTATTCTACGGATAAAAATTCTGCTTTTTATAAAGAGGCAAAAGAAACCTATGATGTCGGAAATTTAATTTCTGAAAAATTAATTGAAGTCGAAAAAAATCCAAGCAAACCAATTCCTGAGGAATCGGCTATAGCTTCCTTTTGGGATTGTAATCCCTATGCTACAGTCATACAGGGACACATGATGTTTGCAAAGAAGAAAAATACACCGGATGCACATTGGATTAATATCACTAAAATAGCCTTAAAAAAATCGAAATCAGATTTTGAAACTACTGTTTTTGCTTACACTATAACATCTATCGGAATTTTTGAGAGCTTCATTAGTTGTTGGGATGAAAAGTATAGGAGTAATGTTGTGCGTCCTGAAACGTATATCAATCAAAACATTGATGAAAACTGGAGACCACAATTACAAACACCTCCTTTTCCGGAATATGTAAGTGGACACTCTGTAGTTTCGTCGTGTTCGGCAATTATTCTAACCTCTATTTTTGGAGATAATTTTAGTTATATCGATGACTCAGAAGTTTCTTTTGGGTTGCCTAAAAGACCTTTTAAATCGTTTAAGCAAGCTGCAGCAGAAGCTTCTATTAGTAGGTTGTATGGAGGCATTCATTATAGAGCCGCAATTGAAAATGGGGTAGTTCAAGGTACAAACCTAGGGACATATATTAATAGTAAAATCAAATTTTTCAAATCTAAATAAATCAAATTCATACAATGAATAATAAGTTAAAGTGGTTATCGGCTGTCGTTTTATTTTCTTTTTTAGGATGGTATTTTTTATTAAAGCAATCGGATTATACTATTACTTTTAAAGTTAATGCTGCAACAGGAACTATTTCTCAAGGAATTATAGAGTGGACAACAACACAGACTAAAAATCAAAATGAATTTTATACTGTTTTAGAAAAAAGAAATTTTGATTTCATCAAACATCAGATGAAAAAAGGAAATAAAGAAATGGAATACACTTGGAATATGAAATCAGTAAGCGATTCTATGACCAGTATTACTGTTGGAATAAAAGATTTAAATCATTCCTTTTACAATAGATTAACAGCTCCCTTTGTTTCAACCAAGTTTAGGACGGAACAAATAGAGAAAATAAAATCTTTTAAAATGGGACTTGAAGATCATATTGACGATTTTAAAATAAGAATAGACGGTAAAAGATCATCTGAAGAAATATATGTAGCTTACATTTCTTTAAAAAGTATTTTGCAAGAAAAAGCACAGACTATGATTGAATTTGATGCTAAAATTGTAGGTTATTTAGATAAAAATAAAATCAAAATAATCGGTTATCGTCCTTATTTGGAAGTTACTGATTGGAATCAAGATAAAGAAATTATTAGTTTTAATTATTGTTTTCCGATTTCCAAAAATACAAAATATGTTCCGGATAGTGATGTCAAATTTAAAATTATACCGGCGTTAAAGGGTCTTCAGGTAACATATTTTGGTAATTTCAGAACTTCAGACAGATCTTGGTTTACGTTGTTGGATTATGCGAAACTACATGGCTATAAATTAGAGAATAAACCATTAGAGCATTTTCTTTCAAATCCTTTTAATGGGGGTGTAGAATCAGAATGGGAAACAAAAATCATCATTCCTTTTGCTTCAAAATAAAGGTTGATTGTCGTTGATTTAAAATAATCGAAAACGTTTTCGGGTCTTCCGAAAACGTTTTTGTTTTTAATCTGTTTTTAATTGGCAATATTAAAATTATTTTTAGATAAAATTAATAAATCAACCAACCAAAATGAGCTTTAAAGTAAAATTAAAATTTTGGCAGATAATCAATATGAATGTTGGTTTTTTCGGCATACAATACAGTTTCGGCTTGCAACAAAGTGCCGTAAATCCTATTTATGATTTTTTACATGCAAGTCCGGATCAAATTCCTATTTTAAATCTTGCCGGACCCTTAACGGGCTTATTGATTCAACCCATTATTGGCGCAATGAGTGATAAAACGTGGCATCCAAGGTGGGGAAGGCGCAAACCGTACTTTTTTATCGGAGCCATAATTTGTAGTATCGCCTTATTTCTATTCCCATTTAGCAGTTCCTTATGGATGGCTGCAGGTTTGCTTTGGATTCTGGATGTTGGTAACAATACTGCTATGGAACCGTATCGGGCTTTTATTGCGGATACGCTGGATGAAGAACAACAACCAACAGGTTTCCAGGCGCAAAGTTTTTTTACTGGTTTCGGACAGTTTCTGGCTTATATTTCACTTTTTCTGTTTCCAATTATTTTTGTAGGATATACAGGATCGCTACCAACGTGGATTTATGCCTCCTTTTTTTTAGGAGCAATTCTTTCAGTAACTTCCATTTGGTGGAGTATGGGTAAAACTACAGAAATCCCGCCAACAGCAGAAGAATTAGCTATCTTAAAAGCAGAACCTCTAAATATTTTTTCGCCTTTTATCGATATTTATAAAGCAGTTTTAGAAATGCCAACGGTCATGTGGCAACTGTTTCTGGTGTATTTGTTTCAATGGTATGCCATGATGTGCTATTGGCAAAATAATTCGAAAAGTATTGCTTTGTCCGTATGGAATGTAACACCGAGGAATGCAATGGGCTATGAAAAAGCGGTAGAATGGAACGGATTAATTGGTGCTTTTGGATTTATAGTTACTTTTTCAATTGCCTTTTATTTGGCAATATTAGCTAAAAAATACGGTGCAAAAATGATTCATTTTGTCTGTCTTTTATTTGGAGCCGTTTCTTTTTTATGGTTTCCAATGGTGCAAAATCAATACATATTTTTTGCAGTAATTATTGGTTACGGAATTGCTTGGGCCAGTATGATGGGAATACCATATTTGATGGTCGTTGCTGTTATTCCAAAAGAGCGCTATGGAGTGTACATGGGTATTATTAATATGATGATTGTTATTCCAATGATTATCCAAAATCTCTCTTTTGGTTATATTTTAAAGAATTTCTTAGACAATGATGCTCGCCAAGCCATTACTTTTGCTGGTGTTCTGATGCTAATCGGTGCTTTTTGCACTCTTTTGATTAAAAGTAAAAATGTTTCAAGACAATAATATGAACAGTGATTTGAATTATACAAAAGCAATGGAGTTGCTTGAGAAAGTGTCTTCTTCTGAAGGATTTCTAGCCAGTGCTCAAAATATTTCCAACTATAAAAGGGTCTGGGCCCGAGATGGAGTGATTTGTGGATTGGCGGCTTTGGCCTCGGGAGATAAAAAATTGATCGAAACATTCCGTAACACATTAGAAACATTAGCTAGTAATCAACATCAAAATGGCACTATTCCGTCTAACGTGATGACAATTGGCGAGCAAGTTGAGGTTAGTTATGGCGGATTGGCAGGAAGAGTCGACGCCGTGACTTGGTTTGTAATTGGGATCTGCCAATATGCGTATTATACAAAGGACATTACTTTTGTAGCAAAATACGATACTGAAATTGAAAAGTGTTTTGCGCTCCTGGAATCCTGGGAATTTAACAATAAAGGCCTTTTGTATGTGCCATTATCAGGAAATTGGGCGGATGAATATATTACGGACGGCTATGTTTTGTACGATCAATTACTCCGAATTTGGGCCTTAAAAAGTTACAATCATTTTGCACATGACGAGGATATTACCGTAAAAATTGAAACAATAACAGCGCAACTAGAAATTAATTTCACTCCAAATTCAGTTGGTGAAAAATACCACGAACGTGCATATAATGAATTGAACTTCCAAAAATACATGCCGTGTTCTTTTTCACCGGCTGGTTACAAAACACAGTTTGATGCTTTTGCAAATTCGTTGGCTTTGTACTTAAACATTGGTTCCGAAGATTTTCAAAATTCAATTTTAGAATATTCAATTGCACTCAAAAACGAAATGAAATTGCAGTTGTTACCTGCTTTTTGGCCACCAATACAAGAAACTGATTTAGACTGGAATTTGCTTAAAAACAATTGCAAATACGAGTTCAGAAATTACCCTAATGAGTTTCATAACGGTGGAAGTTGGTCCATGGTCAATGGCTTTTATGGTCTGGCTTTGCTTTCGAAAGGAAATAATAAGGAAGCAGAGGCGCTTTTAACGGCTATAAATGAAGCCAACGCTATTGAAAATTTTAGTTTCTACGAAAATTTTAATAGCGAAACCAAAGAGCCAAACGGCGTTCCTTTTTGCGCTTGGAGTGGCGCAGCAACGGTGCTGTTGCACCAAAGTGTACATACAAATTTTAAATTTTTAGTTTAAGTGAAAAAGTCAATAGACATATTATGTGCAGGCGAAGTTTTGATTGATTTTATTGGTCATGAAATGAATACGTCTATAAATAGAACCAAAGATTACCATCGTTTTCTGGGCGGTTCGCCAACAAATTTGGCCGTAAATGCTGCGCGTTTGGGTCTGAAATCAGTATTAGTGGCCACCTGTGGAGAAGATGGTTTAGGCGAATATATTGTTCGAAAGTTAAAAGCAAATCATGTCATTACGTCACAAATTAGAATATCAGAAAGTCATCCGACGTCTGTAATATTTGTTTCAAAATCGACAAGTACGCCGGATTTTATTCCGTACAGAGAAGCAGATTGTCAGATTGAGCAAAGTCAAATACCGAATGATTTACTGGAAAGTGCTAAAATTTTCCATACGACTTGTTTTGCTTTAAGCAAAAATCCAGCTCGGACCACTATTGTGGAAAGTGCCAAACGAGCGAAAGCATTAGGATTACAAACGAGTATTGATATTAATTTTTCGGAGAGAATTTGGCCTGATCGGGAAGAGGCAAGTGAGGTTTTAAAGGATTATTTGTCAACAAATCCTTTGGTAAAATTAAGCGAAGATGACTGTTACCGTCTTTTTGCGGAAGAAAAAACCGAAAATTTTATTTTTGATTATTTTCATAGCTTGGGTGCTTCAACGATTTGTTTGACAAAAGGGAAAGATGGCGTAGTATTGTCTAATATTGACTATGGAAGGTTTCATCAAAAAGCATTGCCGGTAGAAGATATTAAAGACACCACAGGAGCAGGAGACGCTTTCTGGACGGGTTTTTTATACGCACAATTGTTGAATAAAAACTTTGAAGAAACAATAACTATTGCACAGAAACTGGCAGTATTGAAACTTCAGAATGTAGGCAGATTGCCAGAAGGAATAGATATTCAGGAATATTTAAATTCCGATTTGTAATGTCTTTGAATAAAAATTAATTGTTATAATAGGTAAAACATGAAAAAAAGCACTATAAAATTAGCCATGTATCTCAACTACTTTGTATTTGCAATTCTGCTGAACAGCGTGGGAATTGTGATATTAAAGGCGCAAAAAAATTATGGTGTAGATGAATTTCAAGCCAGTGTTCTGGAAGCATACAAGGATTTGCCCATTGCTATAGTTTCGTTTTTAATCGCTTCGTTTTTACCCAGAATTGGATATAAGAAAGCTATGCTTATTGGTTTGGCTTTGGTTTCAGCAGCTTGCGTCAGTATGTATTATGGAAATTCTTTTGGAACGGCCAAATTGCTTTTTGCTACCGTGGGCGTTTCTTTTGCATTGATAAAAGTATCGGTGTATTCACTTATTGGAACCATAACAACCAATCAACACGAACACAATAGTTTAATGAGTAGCATTGAAGGCGTGTTTATGATAGGGATTGCATTAGCATATTTCTTGTTTCCGGCTTTTAATTCAGATGCGAATCCAGATGCTTGGTTGAACGTGTATTGGTTATTGGCCGGTATTTCGTTATTATCTTTTGGTTTTTTATTTTTTACTAAATTCGAAAATAAAATTGAAATTCCGGGCGTTGATCTAGCTGATGACTTCAAACAAATGTTCAAATTATTTGCAAAACTGTTAACCATCGTTTTTGTAATCAGCGCATTCCTATTTGTAATGATTGAGCAGGGAATTATGTCTTGGTTGCCTACTTTCAATAATAAGGTGTTGCATCTTCCAGAGAATATCAGTATCATGATGGCGAGTATTTTGGCTATTTCATTGGCTGTAGGCCGACTTGTTGCTGGGGTAATTACTAAAAGGGTCAATTGGATTTGGGTACTCAGTTTTTGTATTGTAGCAGCTATGCTCATTGTGATTTTTGTACTCCCTAAAACAGTTGGATTGAATGTCAAAGAAATCAATTCATTAAGCGATATTCCTTTGATAGGATTTGCATTTCCGTTAGTAGGACTTTTTATTGCACCGATTTATCCGCTTTTAAATTCAGTAGTTTTAAGTGCCTTGCCAAAAAAATTACACAGTTCTATGACCGGTTTAATTGTGGTTTTCTCGGCACTTGGTGGCACTTTGGGATCAAGAGTTATAGGTTATTTGTTTAAAAATGAAGGGCCGGAAAATGCCTTTTATTACACTTTAATTCCAATGTCATTACTGCTTGTTTCTTTCTTTATTTTAAAAAAACTTACCGCTAAACAATGAAATTCATACTTAACATAGACAAAGTATTCCAGGAACTATTGCTTCAAGAGGATACAGATCAGGATAAAAAAATCACGAAAGACGACAATGGGCCTAAAAAATTTGTTTTGGTTGACGAAAACACCAAACAGGAAGTGGCTATTATAGGTACATATCATTTGTCCAATTTATTACAGGAATTAGCGCAGCTTAAGGAAGCGAATTCAGTATTGGGTGAAGTCGATTTGAGTCGCATTCAAGAGAATCCAGTTCACCGAATTTCAAGAAAAATCAAGGATGATTATTGGGAGGAACTGACTCGTACCATTGATAAAAAAGGGTTGAAACAAATTATTGAAGATGAAAAAACGTCCAGTGATGTGGCAACACTTTATGTTGCTGCCAAAGACAAAACGGGAGTTGCTTATTTTCAAGAATTAGAAAAAGAATTGCCAAATTTTAAAGTTGAAATTCTGCCTGAGAATTATTCGGTGGAATATGTGGAAACTTTAAATGAAAAACCAGGAATTCTGGCTTTGGCTTTGGAACAAAAAATATACAGTCTGCAAGGTGTGCCTTTTGTTGTTCCTGGTGGAAGATTCAACGAAATGTATGGTTGGGACAGCTATTTTATTGGTGTTGGCTTGTTAATAGATGGTCAATTAGACAAAGCAATCGCAATTGCTGAAAATTTTAAATACCAAATTATACAGTATGGTAAAATTCTGAATGCGAATAGAAGTTATTATTTGACCAGAACACAACCGCCTTTGTATTCTTCGTTGCTAATTGAAATTGCAAAAAAGAAAACACCAAGTGTAGACTGGTTAAGAAGTCATTTGGAAACGGTCATTTTGGAATACAATACAGTTTGGATGGTGCAAGGAAATCGCTTGACCCCAACAGGTTTAAACAGGTATAAAGCCGATGGAATTGGAATGCCATTTGAAGTAGAACCGGGGCATTTTGATGATGTTTTAGAGCCGTATGCTAAAAAATACAATTTACCTATTCGAGAATTTGAAAAACAATATTTACAGCGAACGCTTGTTGATGACGAACTGGACATTTATTTTGTTCATGATCGAAGCATGAGAGAAAGCGGGCATGATACAACAAACCGCCTGATAAATACGTGTACTAATTTGAATTCAGTAGATGTCAATAGTTTTCTTTACAAATATGAAAAAGATGTCGCTTACTTGATAAAAGAATATTTTAGTAATGCTTTTCAAAGTGGCGAGATCCTTTACACTTCAGAAGAATGGGAGCAAAAAGCACTTTCCCGTAAAGATAAAATGAATGAATTGTGCTGGAACGAGGACGCAGGTATGTATTTTGATTATGATTTTGTGAGCCATAAGCAGTTCCCGTTTGAAGCGGCGACAACATTTTTTCCTTTGTGGGCTGGGTTATGTGATGAAAATCAGGCCAAAAAATTAGTGGAAATTGCTTTGCCGCAATTTGTGAAAACAGGTGGAATTACAGGAAGCACTAAGGCTAGTATTGCTAATGCTTCAAAAGAGGTGCCGCAACGACAATGGGATTATCCTTTTGGTTGGGCGCCGCACCAAATGTTGCTGTGGGAAGGATTGATTAACTATAATTATCTAGATAAAGCACAAGAAATGGTGTACCGATGGTTGTGGTTGATTACTAGAAATGCAGTGGATTATAATGGAACAATCCCGGAAAAATTTGATTTGGAAATCAGTTCCCATAAAGTTTTTGCCGAATATGGTAATGTAGGGACTGAATTTGATTACATCGCAAAGGAAGGTTTTGGCTGGGTGAATGCGTCCTATCAATATGGATTACAAATTTTGAATGAAGAATTAAAAGCTAAATTAGGAGCGTTGGTTTCTCCTGATGCTATATTTTAGAGCTTAAAAAAAAGTTTTTGTTGTTTGAATGCATATTTTTTTTAACTTTATGATTCACTAAATGAATCAATTATGACAGTTAATCAAATTTTAAGTACTAAAGGGAAGGAAGTGTATTCCATACTTTCCACTAACACTGTTTACGAAGCATTGTCAGTGATGAGTGAAAAAAACATCGGAGCAATTCTTATTATTGAAGATACGATTTTGAAAGGTGTGCTGTCTGAAAGAGATTATGCTCGGAAAATTGTTCTGAAAGCAAAATCTTCAAAGAAAGCCTTTGTTTATGAAATCATGGAGACGGATGTGGTTACAGTAAGTCCATCGGATAATTTGGAGTACTGCATGGAGTTGATGAGTGCCAAAAGAGTGCGTCACCTGCCCGTTTTGGAAAATGAAATTGTAATTGGAATTATCTCAATAAGTGATGTGGTAAAGGCTATAATCGAGATCCAAAAAGAGACTATTCAACATTTAAACTCCTACATTACCCAATAAAAAAGATTCAAAAAAATAATAATTATTTAAAGCTGCATTACGTGTAGCTTTTTTTTTGGAATCAAATCAGACCTTTTTATGCAAAAGAATGGGAGAAAAGTCCTCTCTTTTTAAATCTAGACCCCTATCTTTACGCGCTAGAATAAAATCTAAAAACAATGGAAAAGAATAGCAAAAGAAGAGAAGCATTATTATACCACGCAAAGCCGACTCCTGGTAAAATTCAAGTAGTTCCCACCAAGAAATATGCAACACAAAGAGATTTATCTTTGGCCTATTCTCCTGGTGTAGCTGAGCCGTGTTTAGAAATTGCTAAAGACGTAAACAATGTTTATAAATATACTGCAAAAGGAAATTTAGTTGCAGTGATTACTAATGGAACTGCAGTTTTAGGATTGGGAGACATTGGTCCGGAAGCGTCAAAACCAGTAATGGAAGGAAAAGGGTTGTTGTTTAAAATTTTCGCCAATATCGACGTATTTGATATTGAAATTGGGACAAAAGATATAGAAGAATTCATCCAGACGGTAAAGAACATAGCGCCAACTTTTGGGGGCATTAATCTGGAAGATATCAAAGCACCGGAATCTTTCGAAATAGAAAGACGGCTTGTAGAAGAGCTTAATATACCCGTGATGCACGATGATCAGCATGGTACAGCCATCATTTCTTCGGCAGCATTGCTAAATGCCCTTGAGCTGGCCGGCAAAAATGTAGAAGATGTAAAATTGGTAGTTTCAGGAGCAGGTTCAGCCGCTCTTGCTTGTGCAAATTTATATATTTTACTGGGTGTAAAACTAGAAAATATCCTAATGTATAACAGCAAAGGATTGTTGACCAAAGACAATCCGAAATTGTCTGATTTACAATTAAAATATGCCAAAGACATTTTACCTATCAGTCTTGAAGAAGCTTTAGTTGGTGCTGATGTCTTTTTAGGGTTGTCATCAGGAGATATTATGACCCCTAAAATGTTACAGGGAATGGCTGTAAATCCTATCGTTTTCGCTATGGCAAATCCAGATCCGGAGATTGATTATAATTTAGCCATTGCAACTCGAAAAGATGTGATTATGGCTACTGGAAGGTCTGATTATCCTAATCAAGTGAATAATGTTCTTGGATTTCCTTATATTTTTAGGGGTGCCTTAGACGTGCGTGCGACCAAAATAAATGAAGCCATGAAAATGGCTGCAGTCAAAGCGCTGGCAGCTTTAGCGAAAGAGTCCGTTCCTGAACAAGTGAATATCGCTTACGGGGCTAAAAAGTTAACATTTGGACGGGATTATATTATACCTTCTCCTTTTGACCCAAGATTGATTATAGTTGTTGCTCCGGCGGTAGCTAAAGCAGCAATGGATTCTGGGGTTGCATTGAATCCTATAACGGATTGGGTCAAGTATGAAGAGGAACTTTTAGAGCGTTTAGGGAATGATAATAAAATGGTTCGATTGATTACCAATAGAGCTAAAATGGATCCTAAAAAAATCGTTTTTGCCGAAGCAGATCACTTAGATGTTTTGAAAGCAGCCCAGATAGTATTGGAAGAAGGAATAGGTTTTCCAGTTTTATTGGGGAATAAAGAAATTATTTTAGAATTGAAAGCAGAAATTGGCTTTGATGCCGATGTTGAAATTATTGATCCGAAAATCACTGAAGAAGAAGGTCGAAGAAATAAGTTTGCCACGACATACTGGACCTCCAGACAAAGACGAGGAATCTCATTATTAGATGCTCAGAAGCTGATGCGCGAAAGAAATTATTTTGCGGCTATGATGGTCAATGAAGGCGAAGCTGATGCATTGGTAACAGGATATTCCAGAAGCTATCCTACGGTGGTAAAACCTATTTTACAGCTTATCGAGAAAGCACCTGGGGCTTCGCTGGTGGCTACAACTAATATGATGATGACGGCTCGTGGACCAATGTTTTTATCTGATACGGCTATAAATATTAATCCATCAGCAGATGATTTGGCAAAAATTGCAGTTATGACAGCTAAAACCGCCAGAATGTTTGGAGTAGAGCCAGTCATTGCCATGATTTCCTATTCTAATTTTGGATCTTCCTCAAATGAAAGTGCCACTAAAGTAAGACAAGCGGTTGCTTATTTGCATGAAAATCATCCGGAAATGATTATTGATGGAGAACTTCAGGCTGATTTTGCCCTTAATCCAGAAATGCTGAAAGAGAAATTTCCGTTTTCTAAATTGGCAGGCAAAAAAGTAAACACCCTTATTTTCCCCAATTTGGAATCGGCTAATATCACCTATAAACTGTTGAAAGAACTAAATAAAGTAGATTCTATTGGGCCAATCATGTTAGGGATGGGAAAACCTGTTCACATATTTCAATTGGGAGCCAGTGTTGAGGAAATGGTAAACATGGCAGCTATTGCTGTGATTGATGCTCAGGAAAAACAAAAGAAAAAATAAATTAAATTCAGAAAAGCGTCAAGAAGCTAACAAAGTTAAATTAATGAATTTACTAAAATAGTATGCTAATTTTGTTATATTTGTTAACATATTGTTAATTCATGATAGCACACTTACAAGGGAAACTAGTTGAGAAATCACCCACTCACATAATTATTGATTGTGGTGGCGTAGGTTACCACGTAAATATTTCCTTACATACTTATTCGTTACTTCCTAGTACAGATTTTATAAAAGTGTATACGTATCTTCAGATAAAAGAAGATGCGCATACACTTTTTGGTTTTATGGAAAAGTCAGAAAGAGAAATATTCAAAATGTTATTGTCCGTTTCAGGAATAGGAGCGAGCATAGCAAGAACAATGCTTTCCTCGCTAGATCCTAAACAAATCATACAAGCAATTGCGACTGCGGATGTAATTACTGTTCAGTCTATAAAAGGAATTGGAAGTAAAACAGCACAAAGAGTCATACTGGATCTAAAAGAGAAAGTATTAAAATTATACGACTTAGATGAAGTTTCTATGTCACAGAACAATACAAATCGAGATGAAGCGTTATCAGCTTTGGAAGTTTTAGGTTTTGTACGAAAAACTTCGGAAAAAATTATAGAAAAAATTGTTAAAGAAGATCCGGACGCCACAGTGGAAACAATCATCAAAAAAGCATTGAAAAATCTATAAAAAGGGATTCAAGAAACACGAGTTGTATGCATAAAATTTGTATTTTTTCACTTGTTTTATTTTGTGGTTTTATGTCAAATGCACAAGTAACTCAGGCAGTTCAGGATACCGTAAAAACCGGATTTTCTATAGGGAAGGTACAGTTAAAAAATCCTCAAAGTGTCCTTTCGGCATATACCTATGATCCTGTAACTGACAGGTACATCTATACAAATTCCGTGGATGGTTTTTCTATTAATTACCCTATTATTTTAACACCAAAAGAGTATGAAAATCTTGTTTTGAAGGAATCCATGCGGGATTATTTCAAGAAAAAAGTAGACGCTATTGACGGAAAAAAGGAAGGAAGTGAAATTGCTAAAAGAGATTTATTACCTCGATATTATGTAAAATCAGGGCTTTTTGAATCTGTTTTTGGTAGCAATACCATTGATGTAAAACCTACCGGATCTGTTGAAATGGATTTAGGAATGCGGTATACCAAACAAGACAATCCCTCATTTTCCCCGAGAAACAGGACTACTACTTCATTTGATTTTGATCAAAGAATTAGCATGAGTTTGATGGGAAAGGTAGGGACTCGGCTCAATGTAAATGTAAATTATGATACGCAGTCAACATTTGCTTTTCAAAACCTGATCAAGCTGGAATATGCACCATCAGAGGACGATATTATTCAAAAAATAGAAGTGGGTAATGTCAGCATGCCATTGAATAGTTCCTTGATCCGGGGAGCACAAAGTCTATTTGGTGTAAAAACACAATTACAGTTTGGGAAAACAACAGTCACTGGTGTTTTTTCGGAACAAAAATCGCAGACTAAAAGTTTAATCGCTCAAGGTGGAGGCACAATTGAAGATTTTGAGATGTTTGCCTTAGATTATGATAGTGACAGGCATTTTTTCTTATCCCAATATTTTAGAAACAGGTATGATAAATCCCTGGCAAATTATCCTTTTATTGACAGTAGAGTTCAGATCTCCCGAATCGAAATTTGGGTAACCAATAAGCAAAACCGTGTCACGACCACGAATAATAACCTTAGAAATATTATTGCACTTCAGGATTTAGGGGAAGGACAATTATCGGGTTTGGCAGACAACGAAGTAGTTGTTTTAGATCCATCAACAGGTATTTTTAATAATCCCTTAGATTCTCCTGCTGACAATTCAAATAATGATTATGATCCGGCACAAATTACTACAGGAGGAGGTTTGCTGAATCCCAATATACGTGAAATTGTAACGGCAAACTCCGGTTTTAATGTGACAGTAAGTGAAGCACAGGATTATTCTAAACTAGAAAATGCTCGAAAACTGAATCCAAATGAATATACTTTTAATTCACAATTAGGATATATTTCATTGCAACAACGACTCGCAAATGATGAGGTTCTGGCAGTGGCGTATCAATATACCATAGGCGATCAGGTCTATCAAGTGGGGGAATTTGGTAATGATGGAGTAGATGCAACGGTGGTTACGGGGAATGGTTCCTCAAATCAAGCGGTTATCTCGCAAAGTTTGATATTGAAAATGCTGAAAAGTAATTTGACTAACGTTAGAAACCCTATTTGGAACCTGATGATGAAAAATATCTATCAGATTCAAGGGGGCTATCAATTGAAACAAGAAGATTTCAGATTTAATATTCTCTACACGGATCCTTCGCCTCTAAACTATATTACGGAAGTATCCGGAAGTCCTTTTCCGGATGCTAACAATAAAAATGAAATTCCCCCAAAAGACTATACCGTTACCAGCACACCATTGTTGAAAGTCTTTAATTTAGACAAATTAAATTTCAATAATGATCCGCAAGCCGGAGGTGATGGTTTTTTTGACTTTATGCCAGGGCTGACTATAGATGCTCAAAACGGAAGAATTATTTTTACCACAAAAGAACCGTTTGGAGAATTGTTGTTTTCTAAATTAGCAAACCCCGCTTTAATAGAAAATTATAACAATGTAAGTTCTTATAATGAGAATCAGAAAAAATATGTGTTCCGCAATATGTACCGCAACACCCAATCAGGGGCTTTGCAGGATAGTGAGAAAAATAAGTTCTTATTAAGAGGGAAATACAAATCTACAGGTGGTGATGGAATACCAATTGGCGCTTTTAATGTTCCTAGAGGTTCTGTTGTAGTGACCGCAGCAGGAAGGGTTCTGGTAGAAGGAATTGACTACAGTGTCAATTATCAATTGGGTCGCGTACAGATTTTAGATGCTTCACTTCAAGCCTCTAATACGCCTATTGAGGTGTCATTGGAAAACAACTCTGTTTTTGGCCAGCAAACCAGGCGGTTTATGGGTGTAAATGTAGAGCATAAAATTGCTGATAATTTTGTGGTTGGAGCCACTTTTTTGAAAATGAGCGAAAGGCCATTTACTCAAAAATCGAGTTTTGGACAGGAATCGGTCAACAATACTATTTTTGGATTTAATACTAATTTTTCAACCGAAGTGCCATTCTTGACTCGATTGGTAAATAAATTACCCAATCTGGATACGGATGTGCCTTCTAATCTTTCTATACGAGGCGAAGTTGCTTTCTTGAAACCGGATTCGCCTAAAGCAGATCAATTTCAGGGTGAATCTACGATTTATGTAGATGATTTTGAAGGAACTCAATCTACTATTGATATGCGAAGCCCATATTCTTGGAGTCTTGCATCAACCCCAGAAAAAAACACAACTAGTACGTATGATTTTAATGCCAGTGCCAATGACTTAAGTTACGGGTTTAAAAGGGCTAAATTATCATGGTATTCTATAGATCCGATATTTTATACACAAAAACCATCCGGTGTTTCTAATGAAGACCTTTCATTTAATTCTACCCGAAGAATCTTTAGTCAGGAATTGTATCCCCTGACAGATATCGCCCAAGGGCAATCACAAGTGATAAACACATTAGATTTAAGTTATTATCCTTTAGAACGGGGGCCATATAACAACAGCCTAAATGTTGGTGCAAATGCCAAAGACAATTTTGGTGGAATCATGCGAGCATTAAATTCGACTAATTTCGAACAAGGAAATGTGGAATACATCCAGTTTTGGATTTTAGATCCGTATGTAGGAAATGGTCAGGCAGCACAAACAAATACGGGTAAAATATACTTCAACTTAGGAGAGATATCAGAGGATGTCCTGAAAGATGGAAGAAAACAATATGAAAACGGATTAGGACCGGATCAGATAGTGGCAAATCCACAGCCAATATGGGGCGATGTCCCGGCTTCTCAATCATTGATTTATGCTTTTGACACAAATGTTGATAATAGAAAAAATCAAGACATTGGTTTAGATGGTTTGTCTAATGCTAATGAAGGATCAGTATATACTAATTTTGCTTCTGAGCTGGATCCAGCGGCAGATGACTATACTTTTTACTTGAATGCATCAGGCGGCATTATTGATCGATACAAAATGTACAACGGTACTGATGGCAACTCAACAGTAGATATCAATGATCCTAACAGAGGGTCTACCACTCTTCCTGATGTCGAGGATATCAATAAGGATAATACGATGAATACCATTAATGCGTATTATGAATACAGCATTACTGTCCAGCCCAATATGGCCGTGGGACAAAATTACATTACGGATATTAGAAATACGCAAGTGACCTTGCCCGATGGTTCAAATACAGAGGCCCGATGGCTGCAGTTTAAAATTCCGGTTTCGCAACCTGAAAACACAATAGGAAATATTTCCGACTTTAGATCCATACGGTTCATGAGAATGTTTATGACCGGTTTTGAAGATCAAGTAACGGTTCGTTTTGGAGCCTTAGATTTAGTTCGAGGAGAATGGAGACGCTATACCAATACCCTTGATTTTAATGATACTAACATAGACGATGACAATACTAATTTAGATGTTTTAGCCGTAAATGTTCAGGAAAACAACCAAAGATGTCCTGTTAATTACATTACTCCACCGGGCGTAACGCGTGAACAGCTGTTTAATAACAACACGGTAATTAATCAAAACGAACAATCATTAGCCTTGCGGGTATCCGGAAACGGACTGGAACCATTAGACTCCAGAGCCGTTTTTAAAAATGTTAGTATTGATATGCGCCAATTCAAGAAATTAAAAATGTTTTTGCATGCAGAATCATTACCAAACGAAATTGCACTTCAAGAAAATCAAATGGTAGGTTTCATTCGTTTTGGAAATGATTTTACCCAGAATTTTTACCAAATTGAAATTCCTTTAAAAGTCACCACGCCATCATCAGCATCTAATTCTGATTGCTCGCCTTTGAGTGCCGAAACAGTTTGGCCCGCAGAGAATGAAATTGATTTGTCACTTGCTTTATTAACGCAATTGAAGATTCTGGCTATGAGTATCGATCCTGCCACACTGCCAGTAGATGGGATTTATTATCAAAATGAAGATGAATTGGATTCCTCCCTGGGCAATAAAATAAATAAATTAAGAATAGGAGTTAAGGGGAATCCTAATTTTGGGTTAGTGCGAACCTTAATGGTTGGGGTAAAAAACAATGATGCCCGCAACGATATTAAAGGAGAAGTTTGGTTTAATGAACTTCGCCTGGCCGATATGGATAACAAAGGCGGAATGGCCGCAGTGTTGAATATTGATTCAAATTTAGCTGATTTCGCCACTGTTTCAGCTTCCGGTAGAAAAAGCACTATTGGTTTTGGAGCATTGGAGCAAGGCCCAAATGAAAGAAGCAGAGAAGATACGCAACAGTATACTATTGTTGCTAATGTGAATTTAGGAAAATTACTGCCTCCAAAATGGCAGATTAACCTGCCTTTTAATTACGCTATAGGCGAAGAAACGATAACGCCGGAATACGATCCTTTTAATCAAGATATAAAACTAAAACAGTTACTGGATAAAACCACGGATCAAAATCAAAGAGATAATATTGCCAGTAGAGCTATTGATTATACAAAACGCAAAAGCATAAACTTTATCGGGGTTAGAAAAGAACGTGGTCCGGAACAAAAACAGCATGTTTACGACCCGGAAAACTTTACTTTTTCGCAATCTTTTAATGAAGTAGAAAGACATGATTTTGAAATCGAAGATTATGTGGATCAACAGGTAAACTCTTCTGTAGATTATGCGTACACATTTCAGCCTAAATCAGTGGAGCCGTTCAAGAAAACTAAGTTCATGAAAAACAGTAATTATTGGAAGTTACTGAGTGATTTTAATTTTAATTATTTGCCTTCAAATATTTCGTTTAACAGCAATATTATTAGACAATACAACCGTCAGCAATTCAGACAGGTTGAGGTAGAAGGCATAGGACTTGATCCGTTGTATCGCAGAAATTTTGCTTTTAATTACCAATATGGATTTAATTATAATTTGACAAAATCACTGAAATTAAACTATACCGCTTCATCCAGCAATATTGTAAAAAGCTATTTGAACGAGAATAATGAGCCTATTGATACGTTTACAATTTGGGATAGTTATTGGGACATGGGAGATCCAAATCAACACATGCAACAACTGGTTTTGAATTATGAAATTCCAATTAATAAAATTCCGTTGTTCAGTTTTGTAAAAGCAACGTATTCTTATACCGGTGATTACAGCTGGCAGCGTACTTCTAATGCTTTGTCAGAAATACAAATTGAAGGCGCTAATTATAATCTGGGAAATACCGTTCAAAATGCAAATTCCAATAATTTGAATGCAACATTCAATATGGATTTGTTGTATAAATATTTAGGACTTGCCAAAAACAGTACTAAGACAGTACCTAAACCTAGAATGACTGCTCCAAAACCGGGAGAAAAAATAGTAAATAGGAATGCAAACCAAGCTCCAAAAAACAATCCATTTGTAGATGGTTTGATTGGGATGTTGACTAGTGTCAAAAACATTCAGATGACCTATACACACAATAGCGGTACCGTTTTGCCGGGATACACACCAAGCGTGGGGTTTCTGGGTTCTTCAAGACCATCGTTAGGATTTATTTTTGGAAGTCAGGATGATGTTCGCTTTGAAGCAGCAAAAAATGGATGGCTGACCAATTATCCGGATTTCAACCAAAATTTTTCCCGAGTGACAAATAAATTATTTAAAGCTACAGCAAATGTAGATTTACTGCCGGATTTAAAAATTGATTTGACTTTAGACCGGGCCTACTCTGAAAATTTTTCGGAACAATATGACGTTACCGATGGCGTTTATAACGCAAGATCTCCCTACACTGCCGGGATTTTCTCGATATCGACCGTTCTGATAAAAACTTCCTTTTCGGGTAGTGATGAAAATATATCAGCTGCATTTGATGACTTTAGATCAAACAGGCTTACTGTGGCAAATCGACTGGCAACACAGCGCGGCATCGACATTAATAATCCGAGTAACCTGGATCCGGAAGGATTCCCTTTGGGTTATGGAAAAAATAATCAGGCCGTATTGTTACCAGCGTTTTTAGCTGCTTATTCCGGGGGAGATGCTTCCGCTGTTTCGCTGGGAATTTTTAGAAATTTTCCAATCCCAAACTGGGCTGTGAAATATAATGGACTGATGCGTTATGAAGTTTTTAAAAAGAATTTCAAACGATTCTCCCTGCAGCATAATTACAGGGCTTCATATACGATAAATGCATTCAGATCAAATTTTGAATACGATAAAACACCCGACGGAACTGATGCAAGTGGTAATTTTTTTAATCAAACCATCATGTCTAATATCAATTTAGTAGAGCAATTTAATCCGTTGTTGCGAATGGATTTTGAACTGAAAAGTTCCTTGAAAGTATTGGCCGAAATCAAAAAAGACAGAGCGTTATCCATGAGTTTTGATAATAATTTATTGACCGAAGTCAAAGGAATTGAATATGTGGTTGGGCTAGGCTACCGTTTCAAAGATGTTATTTTTTCTTCCAGACTCGCAGATAATCCCACAGGAATAATAAAAAGCGATATTAATTTGAAAGCAGATTTGTCCTATCGGAACAATCAAACCATTGTAAGGTACTTGGATTATAACAACAATCAGCTGGCAGGCGGTCAAAATTTGTGGTCACTTACCGTAAAAGCTGATTATTCCTTTAGTAAAAACCTTACGGCTATTTTCTATTACGATCATTCTTTTTCTAAAGCAGTAATCTCGACTTCTTTTCCACTGACAAATGTTCGTTCCGGGTTTACACTTCGGTATAATTTTGGGAATTAATTTTCTTTAAATCTAAACCAGATTTGAATTGAGATTGCTACATTTGTCACATAAAATTCAAATTATCATTTAATAATTATCAATTACAATAATATGAACATACCAGCAAATTTAAAGTACACAAAAGATCACGAATGGGTAAGCCTTGAAGGGGATATTGCAACAGTAGGAATCACTGATTTTGCGCAAAAAGAATTAGGTGATATCGTGTATGTTGAGGTGGAAACTTTAGATCAGACTTTAGAGAAAGATGAGGTTTTTGGGACTGTGGAAGCGGTTAAAACGGTTTCTGATTTGTTTCTTCCTCTCTCAGGAGAAATTATCGCTTTTAATGACGCACTAGAGAACACTCCGGAAAGTGTCAACTCAGATCCTTATGGCGCCGGATGGATGGTAAAAATTAAAGTAACTAATGTTGCTGAATTTGATTCGCTTCTTTCGAGTGATTCGTATAAAGAAATTATTGGTGCATAAGCAACTATTTTTGTGGGCAGCTATTGTATGGGCTGGAATTATTGCCTTTTTTTGTTTAATACAATTGAACAATGTCCCTCTTGGGAATGTGTCCAATATAGATAAATATGTCCATGCTTTTTTTCATTTTGTACTAACGTCATTTTGTTATTTGTTTTTAAAAAAACAGATAAGCAGTTCGAATAGTTTAAAACCGTTAGTGTTTTCTTTTTTGTTTTCCTTTTTTTTTGGAATAGTAATCGAGATTTCACAAGAGTTGTTTACCCTTTCCAGACATGCAGACATATATGATGTTTCAGCAAATACATCCGGAGCGGTGCTGGCAGTAGCAATCGCGGTGCTGTTTAAGAAATAAAAACACAAAGATAAAGTCCCACTTCTTGTGGGATTTTATGTTTTAGGCACTAGAAGAGTTGCGGTTTTACGGAACAGGATTTATACTATTTTTAATGTAGTGAAAGTATCAGTTGTAGTATCAAAAATAATTAAATTGTACGATCTAGCACTAAGCTCATGTGCATATAAAATGTATTTTTGTCAGTCAGAGTTCACTATAATTATGAAATCAAAATCGCTATGGATATCAAGCAATATTTAGACTCAACCTATTTGAAAACTGCGGTACAAGCGGGTCTCAGTCATGAAGAAAATACGCTTGTGGCTCAGGGATTTATTCAGGAAGCCATTGAGGAACGCTTTAAACTCATTATGATACGTCCCGAGATGGTTCCTTTAGCTAGAAAAATGATTCTTTCGGCACATTCAAATCTGGAAATAGGAACTGTAATTGATTTTCCGCAGGGCAAATCTTCAATTGAACAGAAGTTGATTGAGGCCGGACAGGCTATAGATAATGGGGCTGATGATCTGGATTTTGTTTGTAATTATGAAGCCTTCAAAAATGGTGAAATTGACTTGGTCAAAGATGAAATTCTAAAGTGCACGCAATTGGGATTGGCCAAAAAGAAAGTTGTAAAGTGGATTATTGAAGTTGCAGCGCTCAATGATAAAGAAATCATCCAATTATCAAGTTTGATTAAAAATGTTATTGTTTCTAATTTTCAGCAAGAGTTGTTCGCTACGATTTTTGTGAAGTCTTCAACCGGATTTTATAAAACGGAAAATAATCTGCCCAATGGCGCTACGATTCCTGCTATAAAAATGATGCTCGAAAATGCGTCGCCTTTACCGGTAAAAGCTGCCGGAGGAGTGCGGACGTATGAGGAAGCTGTTGAAATGATCCGATTAGGCGTAAGACGAATAGGAACTTCGGGAGCTAAAATGATTGCTAACGGTCAAAATTCACACAATGAATATTAGATTTATAAAGGAAATTGAGGTAAAAAAAACAGTGTTTGTAATGCTTTTGTTCCTGTCTTCTTTCTATACAAACGCTCAGCAGATTAATAGTTTACTGCAAGAGTCAGGAAATTCAGCCGAACGATTTCCTGTTTTTCCAGATTGTGTAAACTTGCAATCCAAAACATTAGAAACGTGTTTCTATAATCAGGTTCAGGATTTTGTTTTTCAAAACTTTGAAATTCCAGAGCACCTAGTCCAAAATGATTTTCAAGGAGCGGTAAAAGTGCTCTTTGAAGTAGATAATACGGGGGTATTTAAAGTGATTTATGTAGATGCCATAGCGCAAGACCTGATAAAGGAAACCAAAAGAGTTTTTGCAAAATTGCCTAAAATTCAACCCTCAACCTACAACGGCAACCCCACCTATAATAAGTTTACAATGACGATTGCAATTCCTTTAAAAAACAGGGAAGAAGTTGTTGCTGAAGCTTTGGCGAAAGCCGAATTCCTGCCTAGTAGCAATAAAAAGGTAACAGAACTGGATAGCATCGTGTATAAAAAATTTAATAACCCTGAATTTGATAGCCATTTGAATGTGCCCTTTTCACACAGTTATTATGCGCAATTTGATGCTTCGTTAAATCAAGTGGGGAGCAATAATCATACGGCATCAAAACCATATACATACACGGAGGTGTCAAAATATTATGACTTAAAAGGAGCCAATGAAAAGCTGAAAAAGAATGTTTCCGGCTGGTGGGCCAGAAAACTATGGAATGAGAGTACAGTTGCAATTCAAGGGGAAGACTATTGGTTTACAGTTAACCCTATTTTTGACCTGCAGCTTGGGAAGGCTACCCAAACGGAGGCTTCTTATACTTATGTAAATACACGGGGGATAAATTTTCGTGGTGGTATAGGAAAACAACTCAATTTTACCACAACCATTTTTGAAAGTCAGGGTCGTTTTGCGGATTATTACAATCGGTATGCTGAGTCAATCAAACCGGATGGAGGCAATCCTGCGATTATTCCGGGAATCGGAATTGCAAAAGATTTCAAAACGGATTCGTATGATTTTCCTTTGGCCGAAGCCAATTTGACTTTTGCGCCCAGCAAACATATTGATATGCAATTGGGTTACGGAAGAAATTTTATTGGGGATGGTTATCGCTCTTTGTTAGAAAGTGATGGCGCCAGTCCCTATCCTTATTTTAAATTGAATACTAATTTTTGGAAAATAAAATATACCAATACTTATATGTGGCTTAAAGACGTTCGCCCGGACGCTACGCTGGAAAGAACCTACGCTACGAAGTTTATGGCCAACCATTATTTGAGTTGGAATGTTTCGAACAGGCTGAATCTAGGTTTCTTCGAATCTGTGATTTGGACAAATACCAATGAGAGAGGATTTGACATGAGTTTTGTGAATCCCATAATTTTTTATCGTGCGGTCGAATTTGCTTCGTCAGCAAGAACCGGAAATGCGCTTTTAGGATTGACTTATAAATACAAATGGAGCAACCAGATTAACTTATACGGACAGTTTGTTCTCGATGAATTTTCGCTTGGTGATGTAAAAAAACGGGATAACAGCTGGAAAAATAAATACGGATACCAACTTGGAATTAAATATTTTGATGCTTTCAAAGTAGATAATTTACTATTGAAGTTAGAGTACAATCATGTTCGTCCGTATGTATATTCTCATAGTGCTCCAATCACAAATTATGGACATAATAATCAAAGTATAGGACATCAGTGGGGCGGAAATTTTAAGGAATTTATTGCAATTGCCCGATACCACAAAGGAAGGTATTTTGCTGACGCAAAAGTTACTATGGGAACTCGAGGCCTAGATTTTGGTACAACAGAAGATGTTTTTAATTATGGAGGAAATATTTACAAGGATTATGATGAAAACAGGCCGTTTGACAGTGGTGTAAAAGTGGGTCAAGGAAATAAAACAGCTGTTTTTATTGCGGACTTTCAAGGGGGATATTTAGTCAATCCGGCAACCAACCTAAAGTTTTTTGGAAGCTATATTTACAGGAGTTTCGACCCTTCAAAAAATACGGAAACAACTTTCAATCAGAGCACTAATTGGCTAACTTTAGGATTAAGAGCTGATATTTTTAACTGGTATTTTGACTATTAGTTTTCATTTTCATTTTAAAAAAGTTTTTTATGAATTGTTTTTTGTCAAATCCCTTTTGATACCCTACTTTTGCAAAAGTTTTTACAAAGCAAATCATCTTTAGCATTGAGCACAACACAAAGTACCCTTTCATTAAAATCTATTTATATCGATTTCCGCGAAATCACTAAGGCTCGTTTAGCCGTTAGTGTCGTATTTTCATCTATTGCAGGATTTATGCTTGGGATTTATGATTTGCACTCTTTAGATTGGGCGGTGTTGTTCAAATTAGCTGTAGGCGGGTATTGTATGGTGGGCGCTTCGAATGTCTTTAATCAGGTAATTGAAAAAGATTTAGATGCTTTGATGGACAGGACCAAAAATCGCCCGGTTCCAACGGGAAGAATGTCTCAACGCACTGCATTGCTGGTAGCAAGTTTGCTTACCGTTATAGGAATTGCGATGCTTTATACGATCAACCCGAAGACGGCCATGTTTGGTGCTATTTCCATATTTTTATACACAAGTGTTTATACGCCATTAAAAACAATGACTTCATTGTCCGTTTTTGTGGGGGCATTTCCGGGTGCAATTCCTTTTATGTTGGGGTGGGTAGCGGCAACGGGAGAATTTGGAATAGAGGCAGGAACCTTGTTTTTGATTCAGTTTTTTTGGCAATTTCCACATTTTTGGGCTATTGGTTGGTTTCTATACGAAGATTATGAAAAAGCAGGGTTCTTTATGTTACCAACGGGAAAGAAAGACAAAGGAACCGCTTTGCAGGTTATTCTGTATACAGTGTGGCTTATTTTGGCTTCCTTATTGCCGGTTTTAGGGTATACGGGACGTTTTTTTATCACGCCAATTGCAGCAATTGTTGTATTTTTACTGGGTATTTGGATGCTTTTTTATGCCGTTCGATTGTATAAATTACGAACCGCAAAAGCGGCTAAAACTTTGATGTTAGTTAGTGTAGCCTATATTACTTTGTTACAATTAGTCTATATATTTGATAAATTTTTAAGATAAATTATGGAAATGATAATGACAGCAGCCGAGCAAAAATCAAGAACGGCAAGATCCTATAAATTGATTTTGTTGTTTGCTATGGTGAGTATGACTATGATGTTTGCAGGACTAACGAGTGCTTTTGTAGTGAGTAAATCAAGAGCCGACTGGTTGAAGAATTTTCAATTGCCAATTGCTTTTTACTATAGCACTGCGGCAATTATAGGGTGTAGTGTGACTTTTTACCTAGCCAAAAAAGCGATTCAAAAAGACAATCAAACACAAACTACAATGTTTCTTTTAGCTACTTTAGCATTAGGAATATTGTTTGTTTTTTTGCAGTTTGCAGGTTTTGGAGAAATAGTCGAAAGCGGGTATTATTTCACGGGAAGTGGAAGCTCAATAACGACTACTTTTTTATATGTTGTAACGGTTGTGCACCTGATTCACCTTGCTGGTGGTGTGATTTCACTACTAATTATAATTTATAATCATTTTAAACAAAAATACAATTCATCTCAAACCCTTGGTATAGAACTAGGTGCAATGTACTGGCACTTTTTGGATCTATTATGGGTTTATTTGTTTTTGTTTTTATATTTCTTTAAATAAGAAAAAAACGTAAATTTGGGAACTTTTTAACGAATAATTTTTATGGAAGCGACAGTTACTACTGCAAATAGTGAAGAGAAAACTTGGGGAGGCGGCAATGAGCCAATGAGGGCAAGTTATGGCAAATTGATGATGTGGTTTTTTATCGTATCGGATGCTTTAACGTTCTCTGGATTTTTAGCCGCGTATGGTTTTTCTAGATTTAAATTTATTGAGACATGGCCGTTGGCTGATGAAGTGTTTACACACTTTCCATTTATGCACGGGGTATCTGCTCCGATGTATTATGTAGCATTAATGACTTTTATTTTGATCTTTTCATCTGTGACTATGGTTTTGGCCGTTGACGCAGGGCATCAAATGAAAAAAAATAAAGTAATCCTTTATATGTTTTTGACTATTATTGGAGGTTTGATTTTCGTAGGGTCTCAAGCTTGGGAATGGAAAAATTTCATCAAAGGCGAATACGGCGCTATTGAAACAAAAGGAGGTAGTTTGCTTCAGTTTGTTGATAAAGACGGAAATCGTGTAGCTTTGGCTGATTTTGCTGCCAATCTGCACGAAGAAAGAGAGCAATTGACTCCAAATAAAGCCAAATGGTTTATGAGTGAGCCATCATTACCTTCCTATTCTGTAGTCGAGGTTCAAGCCGGTTTCAAAGCACATCCTGAACTTTTGATTCGAACAGAAGTGATGACCGCAACCAAACAGAAAACAATTCTTTCTAGAGAAGAATCCGTATCTAGATTGGGTCAGGCACATTATGTTGTGGAAGGCGCAAATCTGGTCAGAAATGAATATGGAAGTAAATTATTTGCTGATTTCTTTTTCTTTATTACCGGTTTTCACGGTTTTCACGTTATTTCAGGAATAATAATTAATATTATTATATTTTTTAATGTATTAATTGGAACCTATGAAAAAAGAGGTAGCTACGAAATGGTAGAAAAAGTGGGGCTCTATTGGCATTTTGTCGATTTAGTTTGGGTGTTTGTATTCACCGTTTTCTATCTTGTTTAATTTTCAAAAAAAGTAATTATCATGTCACACGTACACGTATCTAACATAGGCAGAATCTGGAAAGTTTTCGGAATATTATCTGCCGTTACCATAATAGAAGTTATTCTTGGGATTTTGAAACCTGAAGTTCTTCACATGAATAATTTTATGGGTATGAATTTGCTTAACTGGATATTTTATGGCCTTACAATTTATAAGGCGTACTATATAGTTTGGGCCTTCATGCACATGGAGGGTGAAAAAAGTAGTTTAAGAAGTGCAGTTGTTTTGCCTTTAATTTTCTTGATCATTTACCTGCTTTTCATTCTTTTGACAGAAGGAGATTATATTCATGAGGTTTTTAAAAATTCCACGATTAAATGGAATTTTTAACACGATATTAATTCAAAAAAGGGTGCGCATTGCGTGCCTTTTTTTATTTTTGTACTTTAATAAATAGCATTGTCACAATGAAAAAAAATAGTGTTCTTTTTGTTCTTTTTATTTTACCCATCGTTGCGTACCTCTTTTTTGCTTCTGGTGTAAACAGTTTTACAAAACTTCCTATTGTAACCCCTAAAACAGCTGATTTTGGAGATTGGTCTACTTTAGACGGAGGAAAAATCAGTTTAAATGATAAGGTTACCGTTCTGGGGTTTTCAGGGACAGATCTTTTGATAAACCGAGGCAACCTTTTTAACCTAAATCAGAAAATTTATCAAACGTATCATAAGTTTAAAGATGTCCAGTTCGTAGTAATTTGCCCTATAGGGACTGAGAAAGATGCGAAGAAAGTAGTTGATGCCTTGTCTGCTTTTACAGATATGGCACAATGGCGTTTTGTGTTTGCCTCAGCTGAAGAAATTCAAGCGTATCACAAGCAATTAAAACTGATCGAGAACCTTGACCAAAAGTTAGGGACTCCCAAAGTGTATATCATCGATAAAGAACGCAATCTTCGAGGGAGGAAATTAGTAAAAGATACCAAAGAGGGGTATAATACGTTTCACCCCGCTGAGTTAAGCAATGAAATGCTGGATGATTTTAAAGTCATTTTGTATGAATATCGCGCTGCTCTGAAGAAAAATAAGAATGCCAGTAGAAAAATTTAAATTTATAGTTTATGTTTAAGAATAAATCATATATCGGTATTTCGTTTATTATTTTGATTTTTGGCATCTATGCGATTCCAAAAATTGTAGATAGAATTAAAAATGACAAAGTGGTTCAGGGCGACCGTCTTGACAGTGTGAGGCCTGCAGTTATAGAAGGTGAGAAGCTAACTAAAATTGGTCCAGCCCCACAATTCGAATTGACAAATCAAGACAATAAAAAAATAACGAATGAAACCTACAAAGGAAAGGTCTATGTTTTAGAGTTTTTCTTTTCAACTTGTCCTACTATTTGTCCAAAGATGAATGAAAGTATGCTTCTTATTGAAAAAAGTTTTTTCGGAAATCCTAATTTTGGGATCGTTTCTATTACTATAGATCCAGAGCACGATACTGCAGAAGTATTAAAAGAGCATGCAGACTTTTTAGGAGTAAAATCTACGAATTGGAATTTTTTGACCGGGGATAAAGCCTATATTTTTAATTTGGCCAATAAGGGATTTAATCTTTATGCTGGGGAAAATAATAAAGCAGCAGGTGGATTCGAGCATTCAGGATTGTTTGCCTTGATTGATAAGAATGGAAATATTCGTTGTAGAAAAGATGATTTTGGGAATCCAATTTTATATTACGATGGTTTAGATAAAAAAGGAGTAAGGAACATCCAACAGGATATTAATATTTTATTAAAAGAGTAAATGGAAAACAGTTCTTTAGAAAAAAAATACAATACGCTAATTATAGCGGTATCGGTACTAATACCAGTGGTTGTGGCTATACTCTTTGGGGTCAAATTAAAAGATTTGGGATATAATGTAGCGCCTCTTTCTTTTTTGCCACCCATTTATGCTGCCACTAATGGGGTTACTGCGATTTTGTTAGTAGCAGCCGTAGTAGCAATTAAAAACGGAAAAAGAAAATTACACGAAAGGTTGATGACAGGCGCTATTGCATTGTCTATTGCCTTCTTGGTAATGTATGTTGCCTATCACATGACGTCCGTTTCTGCTATTTTTGGAGATTCTAACCATAATCTTATATTAGAGGATTCTGAAAGAGTAACTATAGGATCATTACGAATCGTTTATTTATTGATTTTAATCACGCATATTATTTTATCGATTGCGATTATTCCAATGGTTTTAATTACGTACGTTAGAGCATTAGCACAAAATTTTGAAAGTCATAAAAAGATCTCCAAAATTACTTTCCCAATCTGGTTGTATGTCGCCGTTACCGGAGTAATTGTTTATTTAATGATTTCCCCTTATTATGTATATTAAAAGTAAAAGCCAGATTTCAAAAACCAAGAGTATCATCAGAAAGTGGTCCGTATCTATATTTGTACTAATTTGTTTTCTTTTTTCGTCCTCTGTAAAGGCCCAATGTGCGATGTGTCGCGCAGCATTGACGAGTGAAGGAAATACCACTACAGCAGCGGCGGTTAATGACGGAATTGTATATTTAATGGTAATTCCTTATCTTCTGGTTGCAGGGATTGGTTACGCTATTTATCGAATGAAAAAAAACAAATCCAGTTAAACAGCACTTTTTATTTTTTTTAAAATGGAAAAATTATTTCAGGCTGTTTATAGCGACATTGATGGTTCCTTTTACTTTTATAAAGGCTAAGATGGCTTGATTTGTCAATTGGATTCTTTGAAATTGAATGTTTTCCATTTTTCCATTGATGAACACGCCTTGCATTGGAGAATAATTTTTTAGATAAGGCAGTATATTTTTTTGACCCTCTTCAAGATTTGGTATCAAGGAATATCGGCAAGATTGTTCCATTTTTCGCAATACAAATCCTTGTGCAAGCCAACTAGCAGTGCGCATCAATTTATTTTTGGTATCCAAAGCATAGGTCAATTGATCAAAATAGATCTCTTTTGTTTGTTCATTATATTTGGGTAATCCGGACAAATAGAGTGTTCCGTTTACAGATCCTGTTATTTCTAGCGCAATAATCATTTTTCCGGTTTTGTGCCAAATTGCTACATTTTGCACTTTTACTTTCTTTGATCCTGAGCTAAATTCCTGGCCTGCAAAATTCTTGGTCATTATTTTTGAAGCCTCCTGATAGGTCGAAACAGCAATGATATTTGCAGTGATGGCTTCTGGAATTTTAGTAACTGGTTTTAAAATGATCTTTGAGGCATCAAATTTAGAATCAGGTTCTTGTCCTATTATGGTTTCCATGTTGCATTTCATCCCCATTTGCAACACAAAAGTGTCTTTTTTTAGTTGGGCATTTGTAGAATAAATTTCAATAGGAACAATACGAAGCCAACTGTTATAAGTAGTACTCATTTGAAAAGGGGTGCAAATTTTTTCTAAAGCGGCCAAGACATTCGGCTTGAAATCCATTGATTTCGCAATAGCGGCATCAATTTTATTTTCGATTTTCGATTTAAATAATTGGATGGCAGGATTGATTAAATAGGTAACTGGAACATTTTTTCCAAAAACACGCATCGTTGGGCTTTCATTCCAGTCTAATGATTGCAGTTGTGTTGTGGTATTCAGTTTCCAATTGGTTAAGCTAATTTCGCTTACTAAAGTGATCACGCCATTCAGGTTGAATTCCCGCGTATCATACAATTCAATACCCATTTTTTTAGTGCCAATTCGGTATTTCACAACCGCTTTTAAGGGTAAAATAGTTTTTATTTTTTCTCCTGAGTTCTCCGGGTCATTCACGATACTTATTGGTGCCAATTTCCAAACTTTCATTTCAATGCCATCATCGTTAATGTTGTTGTCTTCGTAAATCAAGCCGTTCATTAGAGTGTTGGTTTGGTTTTGAATTTCTTTCAGTTTGATACTGATGGGCAAGTTGATAAAGGACGGAGTATTTTCATAGACTAATGGTGTTGCGTCGTCAGGCTCAGGTTTCAAAGCTTCAATTTGATTTGTTGACGAACAGCTAAAAAATAAAATTATAGAACAGAGTGTAAGCAGGGTTGATAGCGTTTTTGGCATTTAATTCGGGTTTAAAGCGGTAAAATTAATAAAACTATTCTTTTTTAAGATTAAAGTGTAACATTTTATCTGCAACGAAGTCTTATGGTTAAAATCCTTGAAGTCATTCTTTTTATTTCCGTATAATTTACTGTTGAAACTAATTAAATAGTGTTTTAAAATTGCCAGATTATGATTGAAATTAAAGACCTGTACAAATCGTATAAAATATGAAGTTCTGATCTACATGTTTTAAAAGGGATTAATTTCAATATCAAGGAAGGCGAGCTAGTGGCCATTATGGGTTCCCCTGGTTCAGGGAAATTAACACTATTAAACATACTTGGAATTCTGGATGAGGCAGATTCCGGGAATTACAATTTAGATACTGTTCCTGTAAAAGTAGGGAATCAGGTTGTTGAAAGTAATAACTTCAATGAAGGGACAACAATTGCAAGTGTTGCAGATGTAGGCCGAATGATATTTGTGGGAAAAATTGATGAGTCAGAAGTGGGCGAAATAAAAGAAAAATTACCCATCGAAATTACCATTGGCGCTATCGAGAACAAAAAATTTGGCGCCGTATTGCAATACATTGCTCCAAAAGGTAAAACTGAAAATGGTGCCATCCAATTTGAAATCAAAGCATCATTAGCCAATAGTGAGAACACTTTTATTCGCGCTGGTTTGAGAGTAAATGTGTCAATTATACTTGAAAAAGTGGATAAGGTATTGGCGCTGAAAGTGGCGCTGATTCAATTTGATAAGAAGACACAAAAACCATACGTAGAGATTCAAACGGGGACGCAGGAATTTATAAGAAAGGAGTTAATCTTGGGTATCAGCGATGGTATTTATGTCGAAATCAAAAGTGGAATTAAAGCTTCCGATACGATTAAAGTTTGGAATCAAGGCTTAAAAAGCGAAGAAGTGAAACCCTAAATCTGTACTTAAAAAAGAAATTCAGTTTTTTAAAAAATGTTAAATATGTGTAGTACCTTTGTTACACTTTCATCTAAAATATATGAAAAAAAATAGTTATATCAGTTTCGTTTTTATCACGCTGTTCAGTTTGTCTATTCAGGCGCAATCCAAAAAATGGACCCTCGAGGAATGCGTGAAATATGCCATTCAAAACAATATTTCCATCAAGCAATCTGAATTAGATAGTAAAACAGCTCTTATTGATAAAAAAGGAGCCATCGGAAATTTTCTGCCGTCTTTAAATGCAAATGCATCACATTCCTGGAACATTGGTTTGAATCAGGATATTACAACAGGGCTTTTGCAGAACCAAACGACGCAGTTTACTTCGGCTGGAGCCAATGTTGGAGTGGATATTTATAAAGGACTGCAAAATCAAAATACACTTCGAAGAGCTAATCTTTCAATTGTGGCGGCTAAATACCAATTACTCAAAATGCAGGAGGATATTGCCCTGAATGTTGCCAACGCTTTCTTACAGATTCTTTTTAATAAAGAAAATCTAAAAGTACAAAAAGAACAGTTGGAAATTAATGAAAAACAATATGTACGCTCTGAAGAATTAGTTAAAGCAGGTTCAATTCCTCGTGGGGATTTATTAGATATCAAAGCTACAGTAGCATTGAACAATCAAAATGTTATTGCTGCAGATAATGCTTTATTAATTTCTAAATTAAGTTTAGCGCAGTTGTTGCAATTAAAAGAGTTTGAAGATTTTGATGTAGTAGATGATACTGACATTAGAGATAAAAATAATATAATGGTACAAACTCCAGCTGCTATTTATGACAAAGCATTGGAAAACAGAACTGAACTGAAAATTGCCAGAACAAATCTGGAGATTGCACAGAAAGATCTGGAGATTGCCAAAGGAGCTTTTCAACCTACTTTACAAGGTTTTTACAGCTTTAATAGCAGAGTTTCTTATGCTGATGTCCCTTTCTTTGATAGTATGAGGAATCTAATTGGCACTAAAAATTCAGCTCCGTTTTTCGAACAGTTTAATAGTAATAAAGGACAGTCTTTTGGAGCACAATTGTCGATTCCGATATTCAATGGGTTTTCGGTGAGGAACAATGTAGAACGTTCAAAAGTAAGTTTAGAACGGTCAAAAATTGCAGTGGAACAGCAGGATTTAGATTTGCAGCGTAATGTTTTTACTGCCTTTACAGATGCTAAAGGCGCACTAAATACCTATGAATCCTCAGTTGTGGCACTTGAGGCGAGACAAGGCGCTTACGATTATGCCAAAGAAAAATATGATGTAGGTTTGATGAATTCATTTGATTTTAATCAATCACAAACCTTACTGACGAATGCACAATCAGAAATTATTAGAACCAAATACGATTATATTTTTAAAATCAAAATACTAGAATTCTATTTTGGAATTCCAATTATCAAATACTAATTTATCATGTCAAAAAAAACAATTTATATTGTATTAGGTGTTTCAGTAGCAGCTATTGTATTGTTAGTAACGCTTTCAAAAGCAGGTGTTATAGGAAATAAAGATGAGGGAACAGAAATTGAAATCGCCCAGGTCAATCCCTCAACTATTATTGAAACCGTATCGGCTACCGGGAAAATTCAACCAGAAATTGAAGTTAAAATTTCATCGGAGGTTTCAGGCGAAATTATTTCTTTGAATGTAAAAGAAGGACAAGCCGTTAAAAAAGGCGATTTATTGGTCAAGATAAATCCGGATTTGTATACTTCAGGATACAATCGTTCCGTTTCTAATTTATCAGGCACACGAGCTGCTTTGAGTCAGGCGGAGGCCTCTTTTAAAGAATCCAAATCAAATTACGAGAGAAACAAAATATTATTTGAAAAAGGCATTATCTCAAAATCAGATTGGGATAAAGCAGTTGCTTCTTATGAAGTTGCTAAAGCATCAAAACAAACGGCTTACTTTAATGTTCAAAGTGCTGCGGCAACCGTAAATGAGGCTAAAGATAATCTAGGGCGTACCACCATTTATGCACCCGCTGACGGAACCATTTCAGTACTGAATGTAGAGCTGGGCGAGCGCGTTTTGGGTACGCAACAAATGACCGGAACGGAGATTTTAAGAGTGGCCAATTTAAATAATATGGAAGTGGAAGTGGATGTCAATGAAAATGATATTGTAAAAATTAAAGTAGGAGATGAAGCAAATGTGGAGGTAGATGCCTATTTAAAAAAACAATTTAAAGGGACGGTAACTAGTATTTCTAATTCAGCCAGTTCCGCCTTGACAGCTGATCAGGTCACTAATTTTAAAGTAAAAGTTAGAATTTTGAAGGAATCTTATCAAGATTTACTTAAAGGAAGACCAGAAACATATTCCCCTTTTAGACCTGGAATGACCGCAACGGTTGATATTATTACCGATACAAAAACAAATATACTGACAGTGCCTATAAGTGCTGTTGTTATAAAGTCAGATACGGCTTCAGTCAAAGAGATTAAAGTGGCAGATCCAGCTGAAGAACAAAAAGAAGCATCGCCTAAAAGTGATAAAAAATACGAATGTGTGTTCGTAAAAGTAGGGGATAAAGCAAAAATTAGAGTTATTAAAACCGGAATTCAGGATGATACTAATATTGAAGTTTTGACAGGTCTTAAAAAAGGCGATGTGGTCATTACCGGGCCATACTCTACAGTCGCTAAGGAACTGAATTCAGGAGATAAAGTGATGCTGAAAAAAGATAAGGAAATTATGAAAAAATAAAAGCGAAAAACAGGATAAATAATGCGAATTTTGTAATTCAAAAATAAAACAAATTAAAGGTTTCGAGAGGAACTTTAAACTTTAAACTTTAAACGGCTTGTCTTACTTATTAAATATTGAAACCGCCACTAAAAATTGCTCGGTAGCTCTTGCAAAAGGAGGAAAAACGATTCTCTGCAAAGAAATAGCAGAAGAAGGATATTCCCACGCGGAACGATTGCATGTTTTTATTGAGGAAATTATCAAAGAAGCCGGAATTACGCTTCAGGATTTATCCGCTGTTGCCGTAAGTCAAGGACCGGGTTCTTATACTGGATTGCGAATTGGGGTTTCGGCAGCAAAAGGGCTTTGCTATGCACTGAACATCCCATTGATTGCTATTGATACTTTGCAAGCGTTGGCATCGCAGGTTACAGTTTCCAGCGGATTGATTATTCCCATGATTGATGCGCGAAGAATGGAAGTATATAGTGCTGTTTTTAACCCGAATTTAGTAAAAAAACGAGAAGTTCTTGCCGAAATAATTACGGAGAATTCATTTGAAGATTTGCAGGAATCCATCTATTTTGTTGGAGATTGTGCCGAGAAATGCAAGTTAGTTTTAACTAAAAAAAACCATATATTTTTAGAGGAGATTAAATATCCTTCTGCCAAAGAAATGAGCGCTTTGAGTTATGAGAAATTCAAAGTAAGTGACACCGTTGATGTTGCGTACTTTGAGCCTTATTATTTGAAAGATTTTTTGATTACGACTTCAAAAAAATAGTTATTGCTTTTGTGGAATCTGGGTTTTAAAATAATAGTGTCGTAACTTCTGCCTTTATTATTATATTTCATTACTCTCCGTGTTATTCTTTTTTGACGACTCCTTAACATAAGGCTGAATAATAATTCCAGCAGTATCAAACGCTTGTTTGCAGTTTTCCAATGTATCGGCATAAACACCCCAAAAATCTTCATTTGTAGCCCAAGGTCTTACCGCTATTTGGATGGCGCTGTCGGTGAGGTTTTTTACGGATACTTCAGCAGCAGGTGTTTCAAGCACTTTTGGATTGTTCTTTAGAACTGCCGTGATCATTTCGCGTGCTTTTTTAATATCCGTATCATAAGAAATAGCAATTGTCAAATCAGCTCTTCTGATCCTTTGTAAAGAATAATTTATGATATTTCCATTTGATAAAGATCCATTGGGTATAAAAATAGTTTGATTGTTAGCGGTGATTAATTTGGTTACAAATATTTGTATCTCGTTAACAGTTCCAATGACCCCTTGGGCTTCAATTGTATGGCCAACCTTAAAGGGTTTAAAGAGAATAATCAACATGCCGCCTGCAAAATTGGAGAGTGATCCTTGGAGAGATAAGCCTACAGCAAGTCCCATTGCGCCAAGAATAGCCACGAAGGAAGACGTTTCAATCCCAAGTTTCGAAATAAAGGATACAAATAAGATGATCCGCAAAACCCAAAGTAAGATATCTGCCAGAAATTTTGTCAGTGTAGGGTCTAGATTCCTTTTCACCATTATTCTTCTTATGAATCTATTGATGAGGCGGATGATATAAAGTCCAGCAAATAGAATTATAAAGGCAGAAATCAATTTTGGAGAATAATCTATCAATACTTTTAAAAAAGTATTAGCGTAACTAGAAAGTTGGTCTGGATCTAAATTCATTTTTATGTAATAAAAAACCTTCTCAAAAGGAGAAGGTTAAGTTTGAAAGACAAAAATACGAATAAATTAATCGGCATCTTCTTCTTCTATTTTATTTATGGTTTCTTTTTTGCTCTGTTTTAGTTCTTCATCGCCATCATGTGCAAGGGAACTTGCCTTTTCTTTTAGGGTATCAACAACTTCAGAAGCGGTTGTTTTTGCATCACTGGCTAAGTCTTCTGCTTTGTCAGCAGTTTCGCTTGCTTTTTCTTTTAGGGTGTCAACAACTTCAGATGCGGTTGTTTTTTCCTCAATGGCCATATCTGATGCTTTGTCAGCAGTTGCATCAGTTTTTTCTTTTATACTATTTACTAAATCCCCAAGAGCTTCTCCGGTTTTGGCTGAATACTCGCTTAATACTTCTCTAGTATTGCTGGCAAAGTGTTCTGCTTTTTCTATAATTGGCGCTGCCGTTTCTTTTGCTTTTTCAAAAGTATCTTCAGCAAAAAGTTCTGCTTTTTCAAAATAGGGTGTTGCGCTTTCTTTTGTTTTTTCAAATGTTTCTGCTACGAAATTCTCTGCTTTTTCTAAGTAAGGTGCCGCTGTTTTTTTGGCGTGATCAAAACTAGTTTCTGCTTTGTTCGCTAATTCATTAGTCGTTTCTTTGGCTGAGCCAAATAATTTTTTAAAAAATGATGCTAGTCCCATGGTATTTCTATTTGATTGGTCTTACAATAGTAGTGATTTTTTTCTATGATTACTTTATTAAATCATTAATAATTTGTTGATAATCAGTATTTGGCATTGAACAGGTATAATTTTGACTCAAGTATTACAGTTTTTCTTGGCTTGAGAATCCTGCCTGTAAAAAAGAGAATTTGATAGTTTTGTATTTCTGTCATTGCTGCCTTAGTGCCATACAGGTTGGTTGTTAATGGCTGGGAAATTAGCGGTGTTTATAATGTTGGGTTTGTCTTTTTCTAGGATTGGTGCCAATGATTTTGAAATCAGAGTTTTCGGTTTACTGGATTTTTGGGGTGTTGTAATAAATAGGGACTGGTTTCAAAATGGAATTTATTCATGGAAATTTTTTTAGCCCCGGTAGAAGTGGAAATCCTTTTTCTTTTTTCTTTAAAAAGAAAAAGATTGTAACGGATGACGGGAAATTGCTCCTAAAAAAAAGCGCTTCTGATGAAACGCTTTGATTTTTTTAGCTACTCTATTCGTGTTCGAAAGTTAATTTTAGATTTATTCTAAATTCTGTTATAACACCATTACTGATGGTTACGCTTTGGTCATGGACATAGACGGACCGCATGTGTTTTACAGATTTTCAGGCTTTGGCTATTCTTTTCGAGCTCCATCTTGCCAACTTGTTTCAGAACTGCAAAGAATTTCAATTACTTTTAATATTGACCTGATTTCTAGGTATTAAGTTAAAGATTAAAATGTATTTTCAATTTAAAATACATTTTTTTAACGTAACTATATTTAAATCAATGTTTTGAATTATTTTTCCTTTTTATGCATTTATTGCCTCTACTTTGATGCTTTCGTCATTTAACATGCTTTTTAACATGTTTTCTATCCCGCTTTTTAAAGTAAATGTAGAAGAAGGACATCCGCTACAAGCACCTTGTAAAATCACTTTTACAGTTTTGTCGGCTTCATTATAGGAATCGAAGGCTATATTTCCACCATCAGCTTGTACTGCGGGTTTTACATATTCTTCTAATATATTAATGATTTGTTGCGAAGTGACATCCAGGGTGTCAAATTCTTTTACTTTTATTTTTTCTTCTGCAGTTACCGTGGCAATATAATTTTCATCTAAAACAGTTCCGCCATTTTCTATGTATTGCTTGATGAAACTTCTTAGTTCTAAGGTAATTTCTTGCCATTCATTGACTTCGTATTTAGTTACGGAGATGTAATTTTCATCAATAAAAATTTCTTTTACGTAAGGGAATTTGAACAGTTCTTTTGCCAATGGAGAAGCGCCAGTTTGATCGATATTTTTGAATTCAATAGCGTTTTTAGTGAGTATTTTGCTAACTACAAATTTCAAAGCTGACGGATTAGGAGTTGTTTCGCCATACACGGTCACCGGTTGTTTTTTAGACTTATTTTCTTCTATAGTAATGATTGATCCGCCATCATTTACAAATTTTTCTATTTGTTGCGCCACAGCATCTTTGACATCATCCCATTCAACAATATTATATTTTTCAACGGCAATAAAATTCCCGGAGATATAAATTGTTTTTACGAAAGGCAGGTAAAATAATTGTTGTGCTAAAGGGGATGTTTTTGCCTCGTCTATATTTTTGAATTCAAAACTTTCATTTTGAGTGATGAAATCGTTAAATTCAAATTTTAATATAGTTGGATTTTGGGTCTCTTTTATGGTAACTTTGTTCATCAGTTTTGAATTTTTTACAAATTTACTAAAGTTATTTTCTACGAATACCTATATTTGATTTTTTAATGAATAAATTAACTTTAATTTACGTGTTTGATTCGGCTTTTGCTTTTTTTTAATAATTTATATTGTTTTTTGATCGCATCCGTTTTACTAAAAAGTATTTGAATGTATAATAAGATTAGATTTCTAGCCATTATTTTTTTGATGTCACATTATTCCTTTTCTCAGGAAGGAATACCGGTGTACTCAGATTATCTGTCAGACAATTATTACTTGATACATCCTTCTATGGCCGGAGCGCCAAATTGTGCTAAAATTAGGTTAACCGGTCGTAAGCAATGGTTCGATCAGAAGGACGCGCCTGAATTACAAACACTTAGTTTTAATGGTAAAGTAGGTGAAAAAGCAGGAGCGGGTTTTATACTTTTTAATGATAAAAACGGGTATCATTCTCAAAAAGGAATAAAATTGACGTATGCGTATCACCTTATGTTTTCTAGAGACGAAATTGATTTAAATCAATTGTCTTTCGGGATTAGTGGTGGATTGATACAAAGTCAATTAGATGAAACCGCTTTTTTGCAGTCAGGGGATTTTGATCCAATAATTGACGGAACCGTGGTGCAAAAAGATTCTTATTTTAACGTGGACTTTGGAATATCCTATAATTTTTTAGATTTTTACGCGCATGCGACAGTAAAAAACGCAATTGAAACGAGAAGAAATATTTACACGGAATATGAAAGTGATAACTTAAGGAAGTTTTTATTCAGTGCAGGGTATGTTTTTGGTAATTCAGATCAAATTTTATGGGAGCCTTCTGTTTTATTCCAATTGGTGGATCAAACAAAAGAGAAATCAATTGACCTTAATTTGAAAGCATATAAAAATTTAGATTTTGGTAGAGTTTGGGGTGGATTGTCCTATCGAAGAAGTTTTGATGGTGCAGAATATCTTGATGGCAATACAATTTCCAAACAAAAACTGCAATACATAACACCAATTGTGGGTGTGAATTTTGATCAATTTATGGTCGCTTATACGTATTCTCAATTGTCTGGAGCGGTTAAATTTGATAATGGTGGTTACCACCAAATTACCCTTGGGATTGATTTGTTTTGTAAACCTGTAAAATACGATTGCAATTGTCCGGCAATTAACTAATTTATCTTATCATGCTAATAAAATCTGTCAACGGTAAATCACCTTCTATTCCGAAGGATTGTTATGTTGCTGAAAATGCCACTATTATTGGGGATGTTACTTTTGGAACCAACTGTAGTGTATGGTTTAATGCTGTTATCAGAGGCGATGTTAATTGTATTAAAATTGGAAACAAAGTCAATATTCAAGATGGTGCTATTATTCATTGTACGTACAAAAAACATCCTACACTCATAGGAAATAATGTTTCTATTGGACATAATGCAATCGTGCATGGTTGTGAGGTTCACGACAATGTATTGATTGGAATGGGGGCGATAGTAATGGACAATTGTGTTATCGAAAGTAATTCTATTGTAGCTGCCGGTGCTGTTGTTACTCAGAACACTGTTGTAGGCTCAGGGACAATCTGGGCAGGAGTTCCCGCTAGAAAAGTTAAGGATATAGATCAGTCCGATTTTGCAGGAGAAATTGAACGCATTTCGAATAATTATGTTATGTATTCCAGTTGGTTCAAGGAGGAGTAATATTCAGCCGTTTTAGAAATTTTCCTGTTCTACCGTATACTTGTTTTCTAAAATTTCAGTCAATACTTTTGGATTGGTGTTGGTATAAAAAATAGGTTCGTTGTTTTGTGATGATGCGAAACCTATATTTTCCCGTAATATGTTTTGAGTTTGTTTGGCAACTGCTTCACCGGAATCTATAATGTGAATGTGTTTGGGAAGGATTTTTTTTATTTGAGGAATCAGATACGGATAGTGACTGCAACCTAATACTAAATAATCAATATTGGCATTAATCATAGGAATCAGGTAGGCTTGAAGTAATGTGGTCATTTCGGGTGAGTTAATCTCTCCATTTTCAATTAATTGCACTAATCCATGTCCCACCTGCTCAATTATTTTAGTGTCTTGGTACTTTTCAGTGGTTTTATTGAAAAGTTCACTGTTTAGCGTGCCTTGTGTAGCCAGAATTCCTATTATTTGTGTTTTTGAATGAGAGACTGCTGGTTTTATCGCAGGTTCTATTCCTATGAAAGGAACATTATATTTAGATCTTAATTCTTGAATGGCATTAGTTGTTGCCGTATTGCAGGCAACTACAATTAATTTACATTTCATATCAAGCAGAAATTCGGTATTTTTCATGCTTAATGCAACAATTTCCTCTTTTGTTTTTTGTCCGTAAGGTGCATTCCTGCTATCGGCAAGGTATATGGTTTTTTCGTTTGGAAGTAGTTTGTGAATTGCTTTCCAGATGGAGGTGCCACCTATTCCTGAGTCAAAAATCCCTATAGGTTGATCGTTGTTGTTCATAGAAACAAAGTTACGCGCTGAAATTTTAATTTCCTAGAATATTTGTTAAACAAAAAAACTGCTCTGTCCTAATATAAGGTGAGCAGTTTTTTTGAATTTTGTTCTTTTTTTTAGAAACCTAAATCTTTTTTTACATCCATAGTCAAGTTTGGACCATCAGCAAGTAAAAGAGTTGAACCGTCTAAAACATATTGATACCCTTTTGCTTTACCCACTTTTTGGATCGAAGCTCTTACTTTTTCCATTAATGGTTTTACGATATCAGATTCTTTTTGTTGCAATTCTTTTTGAGCATTGTCTCTGTAGTCAACAATTCTTTTTTGCATGTCCTGAACTTCTTTAGAACGTTCTGTGTTTATAACTTCAGTAACTGTTGCTGCTTCTGCTTCGTACTTTTTTAATTTAGCTTGGTATTCTTCAACCATTTTTTTGTAATCAGCATCATACGTAGTACTCAATTTGTCTAATTGTTTTTGAGCATCTAACATTGCAGGCATTTTTGTCATAATTTCACTTACATCTACATGTGCTGTTTTTGTTTGTGCAGTAATTGTTTGATTTGCTCCTAAAATAACAAGGGCAGCAATTAATAGGGTTTTGATTTGTTTCATCGTTTTTAAAGTATTTAGTAATTAATTATTGTTTGTATTTTCTTTTATTTTTTCCTCTTTTGCTTTTTTGAGAGCTTCTCTGTCTTCCAGTATTTTTTTTCTTCTTTCTTCTAAAGCTTTCCTGCGATCTTCAATGACTTTTTTACGATCTTCCAATGTTTTAGTTCTGGCATCAGCTTGTTTTTGTTTGGCTAATTCAACAGTTTCTTTAGCATTTTCTTTTTTTAAGTCACTTACTGATGGTGCTGTAACGGTGTCAATTGTTTTGACATTTGCAGAAACCGTGCCAATTTTTTTAGCTTCTCTGTCAGCTATTATTTGTTTTCGCTTGTCGTTAAATTCTTTTTTTCTTTGTTCTTGAAGTAATTTTCGGTCTTCAAGCAATTTGTCTCGGGCTATTTTTTTATCGTTCAGGATTTTTTGTCTATCGGCTAAGGTAGGATTTTCATCTAACGCATCTTCCTTGCTTTCTCTGGCTTCTTCTTCCTGAAGTTGTTTTTTTGTCAGTTGTTCTCTTTTTTCTGTACGGTTCAATACGCGTAAAACTTGCTCACTGATATCAAATCTTTTTGCTGCAAACAGCATGGTAAGATCAGAGGCTTTATCAAAGATGAAATCATATTTTTTTGCTTCAGCAATATCCTGAACGGCAGTAAAAATTTGATCCTGTATTGGTTTTACCAAAATAGATTTTTGTAGGATCAAATCGCCATTGGGTCCAAATCTTTTTTGTTGATAGTCTAAATTTTCATTTTCGAGGAAACTAATTTCTGTTTCTCTTTCGCTAATGAGTTCTTTGGTTAATAGTGCTTTTTCGGCTTTTAACGCATCTTTCAATTTATTGATTTCAATTTTTTTAGTTTCAATTTCTAGTTTCCATTTTTGGGCTTTTTGCTCTAATTGAACTTTTGCTTCGGTATAATTTGGAACATTCTGTAAAATGTATTCCATATCAATATAGCCCAGTTTGGTTCCTCTAGTTTGCGCTTTCATAGTCTGCGCAACTGCTAAAATTAAAAAAAGATATAAAAATTGTTTTCTCATAAATAGTAACGTACTAGAAAAATTTTAAATCAATTTTTTAGAATTGTTGTCCAATAATAAAGTGAGTTTCCCATCCGTTTGGTTCTGCTTGTCCGGGCAGAGCGTCAAAACCATGGCCAAAATCAATTCCCAATAAACCAAATGCGGGCATGAATACACGCAATCCAACTCCTGCGGAACGATTTAAGGCAAAAGGGTTATAGCTCTTGAAATCACTAAATGACGAACCTGCTTCCATGAATGCCAAAGCATAAATTGATGCGGATGATTTTAATGTTATTGGATAGCGTAACTCCATTGAAAATTTGTTAAAAACCGTAGCTCCAATTTGATCTCCTGTGCTATTTACGGGTGTCAATGAATTATTAGGATACCCTCTTAACTGAATGGTTTCTCTACCATCCATAGAAAAGTTAGCCAGTCCGTCACCCCCAAGATAAAATCGTTCAAACGGAACTGAACCTCTGTCTTGATTGTATGCTCCAAGAAATCCAAATTCAGTCAACGTTCTAAGGACTAATTTTCCGTAAATCTTAGTATACCAGTCCGCTTTAAACTTTATTTTATAATATTCCAACCATTTAAATCGCTCTTGATCTACTTTACTAATGTTTGTTGCCGCCAGGTTAAAATCGGTCACTTTGTTTCCGTTGGTGTCAATATAATCTCCAATTTGAACAATATTCCCATTTCCATCAGGCACATTTTGTCGGTCTACAGTGTTTTTTAATTTGTATTCTTCTTTATCGCCTAGTGTGGCATAATCTATTCCATTCAACAATGAATAGGGTGGTGTAAATTTAGCGGTTAAACTAAATTCAGAACCGTACGTTGGAAATATAGGATTGAATCCTTTATTGGTATGCGTTAGTCCTATAGTATACGCTAAATTTCTGGAAGACCCGTTTCCAAAAGTAAATAATCCAGTGTTGTAATTATTTAAATCATAATGTTGGTAACTTACGGATTGAGATAAATACGTGTTATCATCCGGCACCGTTAATCTTTTTGACAAGCCAACGGACAATGTAATGATATTAAAACTCTTACTTTTATCGGCTCTTTGTGTTATAAAATTATTCAAAAATTGTTTGCTGTATGACAATGAGGTACTAAAAGATACGGGTTTTTTACCTCCAAACCAAGGCTCGGAAAACGAGACGCTATACGTTTGAAAAAAGGTGCTGGCCTGTAAACGTAACGATACTTTTTGACCATCTCCCATAGGAAGCGGTTTGTAGGCTTCTTTATTGAGTAAGTTTCTGGCTGAAAAGTTATTAAAAGAAAGTCCTAATGTTCCAATGAAACCACCACCACCGTAACCACCTTGAAGTTCGATTTGGCTGGATCCTTTCTCCACCAGATTGTATTCAATGTCTACAGTTCCTGCTCCTGAATCTACATTCTTGAATTTTGGATCGATGGCTTCCGGATCAAAAAATCCTAATTGGCCAATCTCTCTAATGGTTCGTACTAACTCTTCTTTGCTATATTTCTCTCCTGGTTTGGTTCTTAATTCTCGGTAAATTACACGGTCATTGGTCTTGTCATTTCCTACTACTGTAATTTTATTGAAGTATGCAATTGGTCCTTCAGTAACTCTGATTTCAAAGTCAATGGTGTCATTTGCGGTTCTTACCTCTACAGCATTGATATTAGAAAATAAATAACCGCTGTTTTGGTATAAATTCGTGATGTCCTCTCCGTCAGGTTTTGATTTGTCTGCAATTCTTTTCTCCAGAAGTACTCCGTTGTAGGTTTCCCCTTTTTTGACACCTAAAATTCTGTTTAGATATTGATCCGGATAAACGGTATTTCCTAAAAATTTAATGTTTCCAAAAAAGTATTTATTTCCTTCCTCGACATTTATTTTAATCATTAAGGCTTTTTTGTCTTTGTCATAGGTAACAGAATCCGAAAGTATTCTGGCATCTCTATAGCCTTTCTCTTTGTAAGAAGCGATTACGTTTTCTAAATCCGATTTGTATTTTTCTTTTATAAATTTAGAGCCTTTTAAAACACGCAGGAAGTTTTTTTGTTTGGTATCCTTCATTGCTTTACGCAATACTTTATCGGATATTTTTGTGTTTCCTACAAAATCAATTTTTTGTATTTTTACTTTATTTCCTTTGTCTACATTGATAACCATGTTGACTTGGTTTATCGTAGCTGTGTCTTTGGCAGTATTTATGTTTACTTTGGTGTTGTAATACCCATCTTTTTTATACTTGTTCTCGATGTAGTTTTTTGTAGTGGTAATTAAATTTTCATTGACTACTTTCCCTTTGTTAAGGCTGTTGTCTTTAATTAAAGCTTCCGTTTTTGATTTTTTTACACCTACAAATTTTACACCACTCAATTTAGGTAATTCCACGATATTCAAATCAAGATAGATGCTGTCATTTTCTATTCTATTGATATAAAATGAAATTTCATCGAACAAGCCCAGTTTTCCTAGTTTTTTTATGGCGCTGCTTATTTGTTCACCAGGAATAGTTATCGATTGTCCTTTTTGCAGACCAGCAAAAGTAACTACAGTTTGAGTGTTGAAAGTGATATCGCCAACAACTGTTACATCTCCTAAGATGTATTTTTTTCCTTGATCAAAAGGAACTCTTTCTTGTGCTTTAACTTGTGTAAAACTTCCTAAAATTAAAACGGTGAGGGCTATTCTGATGCTTTTATTTAACACTAAATAATTATTTAATTTGTTCACTTGTTTTTCCAAATCTACGTTCTCTTTTTTGATAACTAATGATAGCCTCATATAAATCTTGTTCTTTAAAGTCTGGCCATAATACATCAGTAAAATATAATTCTGCATAGGCAATTTGCCATAACAAAAAGTTACTTATTCTATGCTCTCCACTAGTTCGTATTAATAAATCTACATCAGGTAAATTTTGCGTGTAAAGATGCTCATTAATAATGGAATCGTCAATAGTGTCTATTGAAATTATATTATTTTTAACTTTACTGCAAATGTTTTTTACAGCAGTGACAATTTCCTCCCTGGAACCGTAGCTTAACGCTAGGGTTAGTGTCATTTGCGTGTTGTCTTTTGTCTTACTAATAACGTCGAGGAGCTCTTTTTGTGCAGATTTTGGTAATTTTTCTAAATTACCAATAGCATTCAGTTTTATATTGTTTTCCTGTAAGGTTTTTAATTCCTTTTTTAAGGAGTTGATGAGTACCTTCATTAAGGTTTCTACTTCCAGTTTGGGCCTGTTCCAGTTTTCGGTAGAAAAAGTATAGAGTGTTAGAAAATCAATCCCTAGTTTAGCACTGGCTTCAATTATTTTTTTTACTGATTTTGTCCCGCTTTCATGACCTAAAGCTCGTAAGAGTCCTTTTTGTTTTGCCCAACGGCCATTACCATCCATTATGATAGCCAAATGGTTTGGTAGGTTCGTTGCATCTATAGTGTCTAGTAAATTCATTTTTTTATTCTGCACAATAACAGGGTTTGTTTCCAAAGGTATACGTTAGCGTAACGCCTGTGAAGACATACCAATCATTATTATTTATATTTCCAAAATTCCCATTATAACTTCCTTCTATATCATCTGTCAGCGTATACCGTGCTCCGGTTTCTAATCCCAATATTAAACTGGGAGATAGCGTTGACTTGATTCCTAAAATCATCGGGATCGCTATTGATTTTCTTCTTTCTGATCTGCCTTCTGCTGTTGTACCTGCTTGCGTGTCTGTCAATTTGTACCTGCTCAGGAAATAACTGATTCCTGAAAACACATAAGGTGTAATTTTAGTTCGAGAGTCGTGAAGATTAAAGTCAAAAAAGTTGAATTCAAGTCCTAAAGAGACTTCTTTTAGATTGTTTTCAAAACGATATCCTCTTTGGTTTCTTGCTGCTTCTTTTGAATCTGAATCATCTGAATTTATGTTTGACTGCATGTATGAAAATCGGTAAGCATGTCTTGGACTTTTATTCCATTTGTATAAAACCCCAAAAGCAGGTTCGTTTGGCGCAAGGTAAGTCGTAGGACCAACATCGCCTACAAAGTTACTTCCACCTGCAAAAACACCAATTTCGTGGATCTGAGCCTGGGTGTTCGTAAATGGGAGTAAGCAAAACAATAAATAGAAAATCTTGTTCATTCAATCAAAAATTGCGTGCAAATATAATAATAATCAATACGATTCAATACCCATTCAGTTAAATGTGTGTTTTTTTGATTAATTGACAAGTAAATTGCGCAAAGTGAGTATTTTATTTATTCAAACGAAAAAAAAACATAGAATCGTATATTATTTATTAAAATGATTTAGTTACGCTTATCTTGTCCCCAAAGTAATTTGCTTCGAAGGGTTTTTAAAAAAGTTTCTTCGGGTATTTCTACCATATTGATTTGAAAGGGTGTTTTTTTTAAGGTCAGTATGGATTCGTTCTTTACCGAGGTAACTCTGGAGTCTAAGGACACTAAATAATTTTCCTCTCTTCCGGAAACTTTTAGTCTAATTTCTGTTTCATCCGGAACAACAAGAGGCCTGGCCGTTAGGTTGTGGGGAGCAATTGGGGTGATGACGATGCTTTTTACATCAGGTGTCAAGATTGGACCGCCACAACTCAAAGAATACCCCGTAGATCCTGTTGGTGTTGATATAATTAACCCATCGGCCCAATATGAATTTAAAAATTCGTTATTCAAGTACGTGTCTATCGTAATCATCGATGTAGTGTCTTTTCTACTGACCGTAATTTCATTCATGGCAAAATCCATTTTTTGGATGGATTCATTTGGTGGCGTGCAGGTTACGCTCAGTAATGTTCTTTTTGAGATGGTGTATTTTTTGTCAATGACAAATTGCATGAATGTTGCGATATTCTCTTTTTGGACGGTTGCAAGGAAACCTAGTCTTCCCGCATTTATTCCTAAAATAGGAACTCCGGAATCCCGCACTAAAGTGGCCGCTCTTAAAATAGTTCCGTCTCCTCCAATGCTGATGAGCATATCAAAACTAGAATCAAGTTCAGTGTGGGATGTGAAGGTTTTGTATTTTTTTTCTACAATTTTCCTTTCGTTGAGCATCAGCAAAAAATGAGACTCAATAATCATCTCTACATTATTTTTGTTAAAAAAAACAAAGATGTCGTTTATAATAGGTTCGGTACTGTTTTGATAATATTGGCCGTAGATCGCTACTTTCATCTTTTTGTGTAATCGTTTAATGTTGATATGTTTGTTTTAGTATTTAATCGATTAAACAAATAATCGGTTAAACGAGCACTATATATTAAGGTACTTGTCTAAATAATCAGAACGTTCCTTCAAATTATTGATGTAATTGTCTTCTTGATGCTCGGATATAATTTCATAATCATATCTTCTGAAAGTCTGTATTATTTCATTGATAGCACCTAACGTTATTTTTAAGGTAACTTCAACACTCTCAACATCTAATTCGGAGACGAATACACCTAAAAGTTTACCATTGTTGCTTTCGACTATTTGGGTAATTTGACTCATAGAATAATCTAAAGCGGCTTTCTTGACAACGATAACGCCGCCGGGTTCCTTTAAAAAAGGAGTTTCATGAAAAAACTTCATGATGTCTTCTATTTGATAATAACCCACGTAGGTGTTGTTTTCGTCTAAAACCGGAACTAAATTAGTCTGATTTTTTGCAAAAACTTCCAGCACATCAAGCCATATTGTATTAGTTCTTGTGAAAAACCCTTCCAGTGAATAGCGAAAATCAGATACTTTTTTAGTGCTGTCAAAAGTTTCTAGATCTTCGCGGGCAATACTGCCCAGATACACCCCTTCTTCGATTATTGGGAAATGTGAAAAGTGGACGTCATTGAAGAATTCTTGAACAACCGCAATAGTATCTTGGTTGTTAATCGCTTTAAAATCATTGGTTATATAGTCTGTAATTTCGATCATAAATAAGGCAAAAATATTTCATGCAAAATAATCAAAAATAAGCAAAAACTCCTAAGTTTTACTTTGTATTTTTGCTTCAAGAAATAGTACTGGTTTAATCAAAAAGGGTTCCAATGACAAAATTAAGTGTAAACATCAATAAAATAGCTACTTTACGTAATGCTCGTGGAGGAAATGTTCCTGATTTATTAAAAGTAGCTGCCGACATTCAAAAGTTCGGAGCGCAAGGAATTACCATACATCCCCGTCCGGATGAGCGCCACATTCGCTATCAGGATGCACGGGATTTAAAAACGACTGTTTATACGGAATATAATATAGAAGGAAATCCAGAAAAAACCTTTATCGACCTTGTTCTGGAAATAAAACCGACTCAGGTAACTCTAGTTCCGGATGCTGTAGACGCCATAACATCTAATGCTGGTTGGGATACCATAAAGCACGCTTCTTATTTGACTGAAATTGTTCAGGAGTTTCAACGGAACGGAATTAGAACGTCCATTTTTGTAGATCCTGTTCTCGAAATGATTGAAGGTGCAAAAAAAATTGGAACCGAAAGAATTGAATTGTATACCGAAGCATTCGCACACCAATACAGTTTAGGAAATCAAAACGGAATTGTGCCATACACACACGCTGCCATCCTAGCCAATGCGCTTGGATTAGGGATTAATGCAGGTCATGATTTGAGTTTGGATAATATTCAATTTTTTAAACAAAATATCCCGGGATTACTCGAAGTTTCTATTGGTCATGCGCTGATTTCCGAAGCTATTTATCTGGGATTAGACAATGTGGTGAATATGTATTTGCAAAAATTAAAATAGTTTTTTTTAACCATTAAGAAATTATGATGGATTAAGTTTTAAGCTTAATAGCTTTACTTTCTTAATGGTTTTTAATTTAAATCATAACGTTAAAATCTAAAATTATATGCTTTTTTCAAAAATAGAAGGATCAGGACAGCCACTTTTAATTCTTCACGGATTTCTGGGGATGTCTGATAACTGGAAAACACTCGGAACGCAATTCGCAACTGATTTTCAGGTTCATATTCTCGATTTACGCAACCACGGACGAAGCCTGCACTCAGAGAATTTTACCTACGAAATTATGGCGCAGGATGTTTACGAGTACTGTCAAGCTCATAAATTAGAAAATATCAATATTTTAGGACACTCGATGGGCGGGAAAATAGCCATGCTTCTGGCAACGTTGCATCCTGAATTAGTTAATAAGTTAATTGTTGCGGACATAGGACCAAAATTTTATCCGCAGCATCATCAGGATATTTTGGCGGGATTGAATGCGGTTGATTTTTCAAAAAAACCAAGTCGAAGTGATGTCGAAGAAATCATGGAGAAGTTTGTTCCTGATTTTGGAACCAGACAATTCTTGATGAAGAATTTGTTTTGGCAAGAGCCCGGGCAACTTGCCTTTCGATTTAATTTGGCAGTTTTCAATACAAAAATGGATGAAATAGGAATTCCGTTGCCTAAGAATTCCGTTTTCGAGAAACCAGCCTTGTTCATTCGAGGCGGAAAATCAAATTATATTATAGACAGCGATTTTGAAATTATAAAACAGCATTTCCCGGATTCAAATATTGAAACGATTCCTAATGTAGGGCATTGGCTTCATGCCGAAAATCCAGCTGAGTTCTATCAAAAAGTCACTTCTTTTTTAAAATAAAGGAGATGGTTTCTAATTTTCACTACATTTATTAAAATTTAAAAAGATAAACTTATGAATTTACTCATCAAAATTCTTATTACCTCTGGTTTAGTATTGCTTATTGCGAACTTTATGCCGGGTGTGCGTGTAGATGGATTCGCCACGGCTTTGATTGTGGCAATTGTTCTTGGATTACTTAATATATTTATCAAGCCAATATTAGTGATACTAACTTTGCCGGTAACGATACTAACTTTAGGTTTGTTTTTATTGGTTATTAATGCACTGATGATTTTGTTGTGTACAAAAATTGTGGACGGTTTTCGCGTAGATACGTTTTGGACTGCCTTGTTTTTTAGTATTATATTATCCGTATCGCAGTCTATAATGAATGGAATTCTAGGCGAGGGAAAATAATAGGCTATTTTTAACACGTATTTATGACGTAATGCATTTGAAATTAAGAATCAATCAATATCTTTGTACTTTATTTAAACGATACTATGTCTAAAAATTTTTACATATTGTTACTAGTTACGCTTGGGTTCTTTATGACTCCAAGCGTAGCTATTGCGTGTGGAATAAAAGCAGAGAAATCGTGTTGCAAAAAAGAATTCTCTTCAAAAACGGAGCAAAAAGACTGTTGTAATAAAGAAAAAAAATCAAATAAAGGGTTGCATGATGGTTGTAACGGTGCTTGCAAGAGTATTTCTTGTGGCAGTACAGCAATTCATTTGGGTTTAACATCCATATTTAACACGGAATTAAACAAGCAAATTTTTAGTTTTTCTACTGAAAAACAAAATTATTATTACTCGGAAATCTTTATCTCATCCCATTTCCGTTCTATTTGGCTTCCACCTAAAATAAGCTAAATTTCTTTTTTGACAGCCAAAAAACTGTCTTGTTCAAAGCAGTATATGCTTTAAAAACCAATAAACGTAGTCAATTACAATTCAAAAAACAGAGCAAAATAAGCTGTTGTTTTCAATGTTTTGCGACTAATTCACTTCAAAATAATATCAAAATGAATTCAATAAAAAAAATATTGATGGCAACTACTCTGTTGCTTTCAATCACAATCAGCCATGCGCAAATTAAAAATGCTACAACAGAAACGGTAAAAATATATGGCAACTGTGAGATGTGTAAAAGCACCATAGAAACTACAGGTAACCTGAAAAAAGCAGCGAAAGTCGAGTGGAATAAAGACACCAAAATGGCAACACTCACGTATGACTCGACTAAAACAAGTCAAGACGAAATCCTGAAACGCATTGCTTTAGCAGGGTATGACAGTGATAAGTTTCTTGCTCCAGATGCTGTTTATGACAAACTACATGGCTGTTGCCAATATGAAAGAGAAGCAAAAGTAGCCGTTTCTCCAGCAACGAAAATGGAAACCGTCACTACAGAAAATCATGCAGGCCACGCCAATCACTCAGATAATGCAGTTCCAAAACAACAAGTAGATACTACATTAAAAGCTGTTTTTGATAGCTATTTTCTTTTAAAAGATGCTTTAGTGAAAACAGACGGAAACAGTACTTCCTTGAAAGCGAAGGATTTATTAACGGCAATCAATTCCGTGAAGATGGAAACACTAAAATCGGAAGAACATATTGTTTGGATGAAAGTTTTGAATGACTTAAAAGAACATTCTGAGCATATTGGTGATACAAAAGATATTTCTCATCAGAGAGATCATTTCATGGATTTATCAAAATCGATGTATGAATTGATAAAAGTGGCTAAATACGAGACTCCGGTTTATCTCCAGTTTTGTCCTATGGCAAATGGCGGTAAAGGAGCCAACTGGTTGAGCAAAGAAAAGGACGTTAAGAATCCGTATTACGGTTCGCAAATGATGACTTGTGGAAAAACGGTAGAGACGCTTCAATAATTATTTAAAGGAAAATAAAATGAAAAAAATAATTCTGGTAGTAAGTGTAATAATCAGTTTTTCAACGGCTAATGCCCAGATGAAAATTGGAGATAATTTACCTGATTTTGAACTTAAAAATAATAAAGAGGCCACTGTAAGTTTGGCTTCTGTAAAAGGGAAAACCGTCTTAATTGACTTTTGGGCTTCTTGGTGCGCACCGTGTAGAATGGCCAATAAAAAGCTGGTGCCTTTTTACAATCAGTATAAAACAGAAAATTTCGAAATTATAGGGATATCCCTGGATACGGATCAAGCGAAATGGATAAGTGCCATTCAAAAAGACAAATTAGAATATGAGCAGTTGATTGATCCCAAAGGGTTTGATGCGCCATCGGCTTTAGTCTTTGGCGTAGAGCAGTTGCCTAGTGCCTATCTTTTTGATGCAACAGGGAAACTGGTTGCTGTAAATCCAACAGAAGAACAAATTTTAATGCAAATAAAAAAATAAAATAAGATGAAAAATATAAATATAAAATTCATTGGTATTGCTTGTTTGGTTTTGATGGCAAGCATGAAGTCCTATTCTCAAATTTCAAAAGCAGACATAATTGCAACGGGTTTAACGTGTTCCATGTGTTCCAATGCAATTAACAAACAGCTAAAGGCCATGACTGAAGTAGACAGCGTCAGTACAGATCTAAATACGAATACGTTTACCGTTTATTTGAAGGAAAATAATTCAATAAGTCCAAAAACTTTAAAAACGAGTGTCGAAAAAGCTGGTTTTTTTGTGGGATCCATGGTGTTGACAATGGCTTTCGATAATTTAAAAATAGAAGACAACCTAGCATTGAAAAAGGGTCAACACACCTTTATATTTGTTGATGTGAAAGCAAAGACAATGAACGGGGAAACAAAGTTAAAAGTGGTTGATAAAGGTTTTGTTACTCAAAAAGAGTATAAAAAAACACTTAAAACATTGTCGAAATACCCTAGTTATATGGTTGAAAATGAAAATAATTTTCACCTTAAAACAATTTAATATGAGTTATTTACGCTTTGCTGTCCTATTCCTGATATCGGCTCAAATGCAAGCCCAAGAATTATTTGTTGTTACGGACCCAGCCAGTAATATCCCTGCAAATTCATTGAGTGTAAGACTGTCACAATCCCTTTTTGAGGAGCAATTTAGTGAAGAGTACAACTATCATTTGATGCCGGAAGTAACCTATGGTTTGAATAAAAATTTGATGGTTAGGGCTACCGCATTTGTCAGTAATAGAAACAGTCAATTGGTTACAGAAGGAGGTGGTTTTTATGCTAAATACCGGTTTTTCTCGACAGATGATTTAAACAGTCATTTTCGTTTGGCTGCTTTTGGAAGGTATAGTTTTAATAACGCAGATATTCATCAGGATCAAATTGAAATAATGGGGCACAATACGGGTTTTGAGACCGGATTAGTAGCCACGAAACTGATAAAAAAAGTAGCAATTAGTTCGTCGGTAAGTTTTGAAAAGGCATTTGATAATAAACCAAATTATCCTTTTCCAAGTGAATTAGGCAATAACGCCACGAATTATACCTTGTCTTTTGGCAAACTGATGTATCCCAAAAAATACACCAGTTTTAAACAAACAAATATTAACCTGATGGTTGAATTTGTTGGGCAAACGATCAATGAAAATGGAAAATCGTATCTTGATGTGGTTCCGGCAATACAATTTATTTTCAATAGTCAAGCCCGTTTGGATTTGGCTTACCGGAGGGAAATTATGAGTTCTATGATGCGTACAGCACCCAATGGAATTTATTTAAATTTAGAATATAATTTTTTTAATATCATAAAATAAATAGATAAAGCTTAGATTTATAACAATGAATAATTGATTTTAAATAAAAGTAAATTTGTAATTATAAAAAAAATACAATGAAAAAAATAATGTTTTTGTCCTTAATAACGGTATTTATGACGGTTTCCTGTGACCAGAAAAACAAAGAAGCAGCAGCTACAAGTTCTGAAAAAACAGAAAAAGCTACGGAATTATATGCCTGTCCGATGCATCCGGAAGTTACTGGTGCATCCGGTGGAGAATGTTCAGAATGCGGGATGGAATTAACCGAGAAAGTGGTGCAAACAATCCCTACTGAAAAAGAGCTAACTCCTGTTGAAAACAGGGCAAAATCCGGTGCTGTGCTCAAAACGGAGAGTGCTGATAAAATGACTTTTCCAACCGATGCTATTGTATCTAATTATCTCAAAATTAAAAATGCATTAACCAAAGACGATTCAAAAGGAGCAGCCATCGCGGCAAAAGATTTGCATACTATATTGAATAGTTCCAGCGCAACTTCATTAGACACCAAATTAAAAAATAAATACAATGCTTTTGTGGCGGATGCCAAAGTAAATGTCAAACATATTGGGGATAATGCCGGTAAAATGGAGCATCAAAGAACGTATTTTTCGTTATTGAGCAAAGATGTTTTTGATTTGATAAAAGCCTTTGGAACCAAACAAACCGTATATCAGGATTACTGTCCCATGTATGGAGCAGGAAAAAACGGGTATTGGATCAGTGAAACCCAAGACGTGATTAATCCCTATTTTGGTGCGGAGATGCTAAATTGTGGCAGGAGAATAGGAACCGTTCAATAGCGATGAAATTCTATGTCAAAAATATGGTTTGTGGTCGCTGTATAATGGTTGTGAAATCCGAGCTCGAAAAACTTGGGATTTTTCCTGTTTCGGTGAAGTTAGGAGAAGTCGAATTAGTAGAAAATAACAGATTGCAAATTGATAGGTTGTAAAACTTATAAATCATTTCCAAAATTCTACAACAAGTTAAAATAGAAGGTTATGTACCTTTGTTTAGTAGCAATGAATGTTTAGCTAAATATTTTAATAATAGAAAAAATGAAAACATTAATTATCGTACTAAGCGTATTCTTAGCAGTGAATTCCATAGCATCAGCTCAAGAAGCGGTGAAATCTTCCCAAAAGGAAACCCATAAAGCAATGTATTCTTGTTCAATGCACCCGAAAGAAATGAGTGATAAATCTGTAAAATATCCAAAATGTGGGATGCAGATGACTCCAAAAGCAAGTGATACAAAAGAAGAGAATCATCAACATTAAAGTTTTTTTAAATCGGTTCTATACTTTTATAGAACCGATTTTTTTTAAATTCAACATTATGAAACATACTTATACAGTCACTGGAATGTCTTGCGACGGTTGCCGTTCCAAAGTAGAAAAAACATTGAATGTTATTGATGGAATTCAAGCGACAGTTACTTTGAATCCGCCAATAGCGACTATAACAATGGATCAACACATTTCCACAGTTCAATTACAAGAGGTTTTAACTGGCGCTGGAAACTACACCATAGAAATGAATACTGGTGTTGATTCTCATGGAATTACTGAAAAACCAATTGAGAAGTCATGTTGCAGTTCGAATAAACCACAAGAGAAATCAACCGTAATTTTACCCGCTACTGAGCAAGGCAAATACTATTGTCCGATGCATTGTGAGGGGGAAAAAGTCTATGATAAACCGGGAAGTTGCCCTGTGTGCGGAATGAATCTGGAAAAAGTTCCCGAATTGAGTGTTGCAAAAACAAGGTACACGTGTCCGATGCATCCCGAAGTAATCAAAGACGGTCCCGGTTCCTGTCCCATTTGCGGAATGGATTTAGTACCAATGGAACCCACCGCTTCTGAAGAAAACAAAGTGTACAATGACTTAGTCCGCAAAATGAAAATAGCGGTAGTTTTTACAGTTCCCATTTTTATTATTGCCATGTCAGATATGATTCCGAATAATCCAATAATGAAAATTATGGATTTAGAAAAGTGGAATTGGGTACAATTATTATTTTCACTTCCTGTCGTTTTTTATGCGTGTTGGATGTTTTTTGAGCGTGCATGGAAATCCATTGTTACTTGGAATCTCAATATGTTTACGTTGATTGGAATTGGTTCTGGAGTCGCTTTTCTGTTTAGTTTGGTTGGATTGTTTTTTCCCGCTATTTTCCCGGATGAATTTAAAACGGATAACGGAGCGGTTCATCTTTATTTTGAGGCTACAACGGTGATATTAACTTTGGTTTTATTGGGGCAATTACTCGAAGCTAGAGCGCACAGTCAAACCAGTGGAGCGATAAAAGAATTATTGAAGTTAGCGCCAACCGAAGCTGTTTTGGTTAGCAATGAAGGGGATAAAGTGATTTCGATTCATGATATCAAAAAAGGAGATTTATTGCGGGTAAAACCAGGAGATAAAATTCCGGTGGATGGCAAAATTACCGATGGAGAAAGTACTGTTGATGAATCGATGATAACAGGTGAACCCATTCCTGTAGATAAAAAAACAGGCGATAGTATTAGCTCCGGAACCATTAACGGCAATAAATCCTTTGTGATGATTGCTGAAAAGGTAGGTTCGGAAACGGTGCTTTCGCAAATTATACAAATGGTCAACACTGCCAGTAGGTCTAAAGCACCAATCCAGAAACTAGCGGACAGAATCGCTAAATATTTTGTGCCAATTGTAGTTGGGGTTTCCATAATCACTTTTTTTGTTTGGGCACAATTTGGTCCTGAACCCGCAATGGTGTATGGATTTATCAATGCGATTGCAGTATTAATTATTGCTTGTCCGTGTGCCTTGGGATTGGCCACGCCCATGTCCGTAATGGTTGGTGTTGGTAAAGGAGCGCAATCTGGAGTTTTGATAAAAAATGCCGAAGCGTTAGAGAATATGAATAAAGTAAATGTGCTGATTACCGATAAAACAGGAACCATTACGGAAGGAAAGCCTTCTGTTGAAAAAGTATTCTCTTTAAATAATGAAGAAGATTCTTTGTTGCAAAGTATTGCTTCTTTAAATCAGTATAGCGAACATCCTTTGGCGCAAGCCGTAGTCAATTTTGCGAAAGCGAAAGCAGTTTCATTAATCGAAGTCAAGGATTTTGAAGCGATTTCCGGCAAAGGAGTTATTGGAACCGTAGTCGATAAAAAAGTGGCACTCGGAAATAAAAAATTGATGGAGCAGGTAAATGCCACGATTTCCGAAGAATTAGAAAATAAAATTATCGCCGAACAGAAACTCGGAAAAACGGTTTCTTATATTTCAATTGACGGAATTGCGGTGGGATTTGTCTCGATTACAGATGCCATCAAAGCCACAAGCGTCACAGCTATAAAAGAACTGATGCGTCAGGGAGTTGAGGTAATCATGCTTACCGGTGATAATGAAAATACGGCAAAAGCAGTGGCTCAGGAGTTGCATTTGAGTTCGTATAAAGCGGGTTGTTTGCCTGAAGACAAGCTCAAAGAAATTAAACGATTGCAAGCCGAAGGAAAAATTGTAGCCATGGCAGGTGATGGAATCAACGATGCGCCGGCTTTGGCACAAGCCGACATAGGAATTGCCATGGGAACAGGAACAGATGTGGCTATCGAAAGTGCCAAAATAACGTTAGTGAAAGGCGATTTGCAAGGAATAGTCAAAGCCAAAAACTTAAGTCATGCGGTGATGCGAAATATTAAGCAAAATTTATTCTTTGCCTTTTTCTACAATGTGCTTGGAATTCCAATTGCAGCGGGTGTTTTGTATCCGTTTTTTGGCGTGTTGCTTTCGCCAATGATTGCGGCTTTGGCCATGAGTTTTAGCTCTGTTTCAGTAATTGCAAATGCGTTGCGATTGCGTAATTTAAAATTTTAATTATGAAAAAATACTCCATAATAATTATACTCTTGCTTTTTGCTTGGAATGCTGAAGCGCAAAAAATAGTTCGGTATGATTTATATGTTCGGGATACGATTGTCACTTTTGGCGATACACCCAAAAGAGCGATTGCCGTAAACGGACAGATTCCGATGCCGACACTCACGTTTACCGAAGGCGATATTGCCGAAATTTATGTACACAATGAATTAAATGAAGATACTTCACTGCATTGGCACGGATTGTTTTTACCCAATAAAGAAGACGGCGTGCCTTATTTGACTCAAATGCCAATAAAACCGCATACCACCCATAAATATACGTTTCCAATTATTCAACACGGAACACATTGGTACCACAGTCATACGGGGTTGCAGGAACAAATTGGGATGTACGGTTCCTTTGTTATGAACAAACGAAATGAGGATCCAACTTTTAGAGCAGGAATTGATGATTTACCAACCGTTCCAATCATTTTGAGTGAATGGACGGATTTAAATCCAAAAAATGTCCATCGGATGCTGCACAATGCAACCGATTGGTTTGCAATTCAAAAAGGAACTACCCAGAGCTATGCCGAAGCCATAAAAGCAGGACATTTTAAGACAAAAATTACCAACGAATGGAAACGAATGAATGCGATGGATGTAAGCGATGTGTATTACAATAAGTTTTTGATCAACGGCAAAAATGAAAGTAAAATAGATGGCGTTTCTTCTCCCCTTTCCTTTGAAGAGGGGTCTGGGTTGAGGAAGTTCAAAGCGGGAGATAAAGTGAGGTTGCGGATTGCCAATGGTGGCGCTTCTACTTATTTTTGGCTGACGTATGCCGGTGGAAAAATTACCGTGGTGGCCAGTGATGGAAACGATGTGGAACCAGTTGAAGTCGACCGATTAATCGTAGCTGTTTCTGAAACGTATGATGTTGTTGTAACGATTCCAGCAGATAAAACGGCGTATGAATTTTTAGTTACTTCGGAGGATAGAACTAAATCAGCTTCGTTGTATTTAGGAGATGGAATCAAGCAACTGATGTCGCCTTTGCCAAAATTAAAATATTTTGAAGGAATGAAAATGATGAACGGCATGATGAAAATGAATGGCGATTTAGATGATATGGGAATGAAAATGTCACTGAACCAAATGGATATGAATGTAGTAATGTATCCTGAAATCACGGGGCCTATAGATTCTAAAGAAGGAACACAACAAGAAGTGGAGATGGATCATTCGTCTCATGATATGGGAAAAATGAAAATGGAGGCAACCGCTCCGAAGATGGATGGTATGAAAATGACGGAGGAAGATTATAATAGTAATGCATTATCTGATATTACTACCTTAAATTATGCCATGCTGAAATCACCTACTAAAACAACGCTTCCAACTCCCCCTTCGGGGGCTGGGGAGACAAAAGAACTGCGGTTTGAATTATCAGGAAATATGAATCGCTACGTGTGGAGTCTGGACAATAAAGTGGTTTCTGAAGCCGATAAAATTTTAATTAAAAAAGGAGAGAATGTTCGAATTGTACTCTTCAATGGTTCCATGATGCGCCACCCGATGCATTTACACGGGCATGATTTTAGAGTCCTGAATGGTCAGAAAGAGTTCGCTCCCATGAAAAACATCATCGATATTATGCCGATGGAAACCGATACGATTGAGTTTAATGCGAATGTCAAAGGCGATTGGTTTTTTCATTGTCACATTCTCTATCACATGATGGCGGGAATGGGTCGCGTTTTTAGTTATGAAAATCAAGAGCCCAATCCTTTGATTCCAAATCCAAAATTAGCGCAACGCAAATTATTTGCCGATGACAGAGCCTTCCATGTGATGGCTGAAAATGATTTTGCCACCAATGGGAACGATGGAATGCTGATGATTCAAAACACGCGTTGGAGTATTGGTACCGAATGGCGTTTGGGTTATACCGATCATCACGGGTATGAAACGGAAACGCATATTGGACGATATTTAGGGAAAATGCAGTGGCTAATGCCATTTATTGGTTTTGACTGGCGGTATCGAAAAATGGAAATGGGAGCAATGGAAGAGAATCTTTTTGGGCAAACCAATACCAAAGACAATCGCGCCGTTTTTAGTGCCGGAGTCGAATATACCATGCCAATGCTGATTAAAGCGCAAGCCGAAGTGTATACCGACGGGAATTTCAGGTTGCAATTTGAACGCATGGATATTCCGGTTTCTAAAAGATTGCGCATGAATTTAATGTGGAATACGGACAAAGAATACATGGCGGGATTGCGGTATATAGTCAAGAGAAATTTTGGAATTACCACGCATTATGACAGCGATATGGGAATGGGTTTTGGATTGAGTTTGAATTATTAAAAACGGAATACTTTGTTTTTGTAATTTTGGAAAAAATAGAGTGCTATGGTACAACTTTCAGAAATCTGGATTTATCCTGTAAAATCATTAGGTGGAATTAAATTGCAAAAAGCTCAAGTGACCGATCGTGGTTTGGAACACGACCGCCGTTGGTTGTTGATTGATGAAAACGGAATGTTTCTGTCGCAAAGGGAACATCCGGAATTAGCTCTTTTTCTACCTGAAATTATAGGGAATTTCCTGAAGATTACACATCGCATGCAGTTAGAAACAATACAATTTCCGCTGCAGCAATCTTTTTCGGAAGCCGAAACTAAAATTGATGTGATGGTCTGGGAGGACTCCATTCAGGTGTATGAAGTAGATTCAGTTGTTTCAGATTGGTTTTCTCGAATATTGGGATTTTCGGCTCGTTTGGTATACATGCCTGAGGAAAGTCACCGAAAAGTAGAGGCTAAATATGCCGTTACGCAAGCTGATATTAATTCTTTTTCGGATGGCTATCCTTTTTTGTTGATTGGTCAATCGTCATTGGATGATTTGAATTCCCGTTTAAAAAAAGCACTGCCGATGAATCGGTTTCGACCTAATTTTGTTGTTACAGGTGGTGATGCTTATGAAGAGGATTCTTGGAAAGAATTCACAATAGGTGAGCTGACTTTTTTTGGAGTGAAACCTTGCGGGAGATGCGTAATGACAACTGTAGACCAAGAAAAAGGAGTGACATCAGGAAAAGATCCTTTGCGGACTTTGGCAAAATACAGGACATCGGGAAATAATGTGTTGTTTGGACAAAACTTGATCGGTTCTGGAACTGGTCTTGTTGCTGTTGGTGATGCTATTACCATTTTGATTTCTATTTAAATGGCCTTTTCTTTTCGTGAATATGAGGTAATCCGTTGACTAAGTTTCCAGATTTCTTACTCAAATTTATTGCTTACTGAAATAGTATTAATAGTCGGGAGACGCTGCAGATCAACCCGCTAATACTATTCTTGTTCATGTCTTGTGTGTCAACGTATGTACAAGCAATCAAATCAATCTTTTTTATGTTTTTGTTCCGTATGATTTTGGTTTCCGTTAATCGTATGGTCTCCCACGTTCATTCCGTTTGACCTTCCAATCATCAATGCAGTAATAATAGCATATTTTTTCTTTTAGCCAAAGAATTGGGCGTTTAGATTGCTCTAAACGTGCTTTAAATACTTTGACAATCTATTTAATTTGCATTATTGATATGTTGTTGAACGCTCTCAGGTTTTATTAGGATTTTGGAGCTCGAAGACCGTTTACTTCCGGATTATTAGTGCCTAATTCTTTACTGTACTCTTGAACCTCCTTTATTTGAAAAACGTAAGTCGTTTGTCTTTAACGGCATCCAAGCGAAGCATTTTATAATCCAGCACATAATTTTGGTAAATACGCCAAGGTGCTTTGTTTCCCTGACTAGGAAGCGTATTCGCTGCTCTGTTAATGTAGCCGCTATTCAGGTTAAGTAGTGGAACCGGTTTTAAATTTGTCTCGACTACTTTTGCCTGCACCGCTTTATAATGGTGTTTGTCCAAATAATTTAAAACCCGAGATATATATTCGCTGGTAAGGTCACTTTTCAACGTCCACGAAGCATTGGTATAGCCAACAAAAATAAAGAAGTTGGGCAGGTCGCTTAACATGAGGCCTTTATAGACAAAAGATTTAGAAACATCAAAAGGTTGCGAATCCAGTTGAATTCTTACGCCTCCAAACGCCACTAAATCAAGTCCGGTTGCGGTGATTATAATGTCGGCGGCCAGTGTCTTCCCCGATTTTAGTAAAATTCCGTTTGTTAAAAAACAATCGATATGATCCGTAACTACCGCTGCGTTCCCTTTTCCGATGGCTCTAAAAAAATCTCCGTTTGGCGCAATGCAAAAACGTTGTTCCCAAGGATTGTAGTTAGGTATAAAATGAGGGTCCACGGGAAAGTTACCCAAAGCCTTTTCAGCCCCTTTTATAATGAATTTTTTCATTGCCTCTGGAAAGAACTTGCACAGATTAAAAAAGACAATAGCGTAGAAAATATTTTTATAACGAATCAGTCTATAAGCTACTTTTTTTGGAAACAGCCTTTTGAGGCGAGCAGCAATTTTGTCTTTATTGGGTAAAGCAGCAATATAGGTTGGCGATCGTTGCAGCATAACAACTTGTGCACCTTCGGCGGCAAGCTCCGGAAGGATGGTTACAGCGGTGGCGCCGCTGCCAATTATAACCACTTTTTTATTGGCGACATCTAATTTTTCAGGCCATTTTTGCGGGTGGACAATTTTACCTTCAAAACGGGATTGGTCCTTAAATTCAGGAGTGTACCCTTTGTTATAATTATAATAGCCGCTACAGCTAAAGATAAACTGGCACCTATAAACTGTTTCTTCTTCCGTGACGGTATTTACGGTAGTGACCGTCCATGATTTTTTTTCTGTATCGAAGTTATAAGAAAGAGCGCGTTGATTGTAGATGATATGCTCTCGCACTTTATATTCGTCTGCGGCTTCATTCAGGTATTTTAATATAGAAGGTCCGTCGGCGAAAGACTTTTGATCCTCCCATGTTTTGAAGGAATACCCAAAAGTATACATATCCGAATCGGAACGGATTCCAGGGTATTGAAACAAACTCCAGGTACCTCCAAGTTCCGCTCTTGCCTCTAAAATAACATAGTTTTTGTCTGGATTTTTACGTGACAAATGACACGCAGCGCCTATACCGGATAAACCCGCTCCTATTATAATAATATCGATATGATTAGTATTCATGTTTTTATTTTAGAATTAAATGCTGTTGCAAAATACAAAATTGTAGCAATAAAAAAACACCATTACTTTTTCTTAAATAACGGTGTTTGTAATTGCTATGAAAACCTTTTGAAGTGAAAAAGAAGGGTTTTTTATTAGGATTAAACGACAGATTTATTTTTGAATAGACAGGATGTAGCATTGAGGTCATTCTTTTGTCCAACTAATAATTTGGTTTTAAAATTTCCAGGTCTATCAGATATAGTGTCACTAAGGTTAGCGCGGTTTTGTAAACCGTGCCCACCGGCGCATGCAGATAAAACAAGTCAGAAAAGCTATATCCTTAAAACGGAATAGCTTTTTTACGTTTTAATGTCAGTTTTTTTTATGGTTTTGTTAGCGTTACTTCTTCGGCTCCCTACCGACTAAGTGTTATAATTACCAATTGGAATGGGCACGGTTTGCAAAACCGCGCTATCTGTTAAGGAGAAAATTTAGTGTATTTCCGAGCCATCTGGTTCGGGTAGTTCTGAATTAATTTTAATTATATGCCGGTAACTCTTTACATCAATTTATTATTTGCTCATTATTGTGGGCGCAAAGTCAGAGACTTTTGCGTAGCTTTTACGACAAAGTTATGCTTTGAATGAACACTTTTCGGAACTGGTATAAAATCTTAACTTAATGACATTGCGCTTGCGCTAGCGGGGATTTTTATTTTTAATCAGTACATAAAATGGCATATCCATAATTATCAGACCAACCTGATTTTAGAGGTAGCAATTTTCTTGTATGCGCTTCCCTTGACATTCCAACTTTTTCTAAAACACTTATTGAGCCAATATTTCCGATCGCGCAACCTGCCTCAATTCTGTGAAGTTTTAATGTTTCAAAACCAAAAGCTATTATTTTTTTTAAACTTTCTGTAGCATAACCTTTATTCCAATAATTGGAATCAAATTTAAACCAAACTTCAGCATTTCTATACTTTTCTTTTCCTAAATTTATTCCAATTAATCCGATAAATTCTTTTTCTCCATTTAATTCGACCGCAAAAGAGAAATGCTTGTTATTCTCCAAATTATTGTTAAAAATCCAATTTTCGACAATAATTTTGGTTTCGTTAATATTATTTGGAATTCCTAATGTATTAAATTCATCAATTTCAGCCAAACTATGTAATTTGTGAATGTTATCAATGTCACTTTCCGCGATTGTTCGCAAATTCAATCTTTCCGTATTAAAATTTAAGTTATTCATTTTTGGTTTTATTCTAATTTTAAAATTTTGGGTGAAATCTTCAGTTTTTCTTAACTCCTCTGTTATATTATATTTCCTTGATAGCTTCATTTTCAGCTTTTTTTTGTTTTAAGAGTTTTTGTTGTTCGTCGTTTTTGTCATTATCCAACTTTCTTTTATGTTTGTATTCCGTTGAAATATACCTTATGTAGATAATGTTCTCAGTGTTTGGTATTACTTTCCTAAATCTAGAATTTGTGTTAATAAAACTTGATTGTTTTGTAGCAAATAAACCACCTAGCATCTTATCACCCTCATCACTTTTTCTATATTTAGCCATTTCAGGACTCTTATCTAAAGAATACTCTATACTTGGTTTGTGTATTTGACTTTGTTCAAGATGTTGTGAAATTATTATGTCGGCGGTAGAGGTTTTAACTGAAATTGAATCCTGCTGTAGAACGTACATTTCACTACTAATACCTTTATTTTCTTCGTCCTTTAAACCTGCTAGATTAGAACTATCTATAAAAGCATTTGGTAATCGTATTAACTTGTTATTTTCATCAAGATATGACATTGCGGGGCTATATTTAGGATTGTCCTCCCAAACAGATTTTTCTTGGTAAGTTATTTTCTTTAGAGCAGGTAATTTGTATTTTTCTTGGAATAATTTGTATAGACATTCTGATGCCGATAATGTGATTTCGTATAATCTCCCGTCCGCAAAATAAGGATAGAACTCTGTTCCGCAATTTTCCACCTGATAATAGTACTTGTCTTGTTCGTTGATATGTGACAACTTCCCTTCAGACACCAAAAATTTATTTACTTCACGAAATTCACTAGTAGTCATTCCTCCCCAATATTGAAGGAAAAATTTTTTCTTCTGAGCAATGATTTCACGAAGTTTTAAACTATCTTGATTTACTTGTTTTACCTCTGTATGAACTTTTTTGTTATTCTGGCAGGATAAAATAAAGACTGCTAAAAATAGTAGTAACAGTGTATTAGTTGTTTTATTCATAGAATATTTTTCAAAGTTTTTCTCGCTTCTACTATAGCTTCTCTTTTAGGAGATTAAGCTATCATATAAAGTTCCGCCGCTTCTCGTCAGTTGCGAAGTTCGGAACTTTATATTTTCCATTAAAGATAAAATTTCTTGCGAAACGTATAAGTGAATTTACCACAAAATTCGCAATCTTGCCAAATGGCTGTTGTGCGATCGTGCTTATTCTAGGTCCATGATAATCGCAATATTTTCTTTTATTTTTTCAATTAAATCGGTTGGCAATTTTCCAACTTTTTTAAATAATCTTTTGTTGTCGATTGCTCGAATTTGATCAATCATTATGTCGCAATCTTCATGTAAATTTGCCATTCCCTTTTTAATATGAACTCTTAAAATATCAGAATCATCTTCAACGTTTGTAGTTATTGGACAAACGATTGTTGAGGGATGCGATACTTTATTCAGCAAATTTGTTTGAACAATTAGAACAGGCCTAGATTTACCTGCCTCAGTTCCTATTTGTGGATTCAAGTCAGCAATCCAAATTTCGTATTGATTAATCTGCATAGTCAATTTTTTCAAATTCTTTTAAAATGTTCATTGAATCTTTTTTGACTAATTCGGATTCGGCTTTAAGTCTTTTTTCTAAAATTTGTCTTTTCTGTACTTTATTATAATATTCAATTGCTTCGTTGATATATCTATTTCTAGGAATACTGATTCTTGAAAGAATTTTTTCGGTTTCTCCGAAAATTGAATCATCTATTTTAAGTGATACTGTTTTCATATGTTTTAATTTGATATCACAAAGGTATATCTTTTTTAGACATGAAGTTGTTTAGTACGATTTTTTTTTTCGCATGTCGCACAACGTCAGTTCGTCTAAAACCCTCTAAACGAACTGTATTTGGTTAAACAGTGAGTAAATATATGTTATTTAAACTACAATTAAAACTCGTTCTGGCAAAACTCGCTTTATGATTATTAAAATAAAACAGTCCGACCTATCAGATATAGTGTCACTAAGGATAGCGCGGTTTTGCAAACCGTGCCCGCCAACGAATGCAGATAAAACAAGTCAGAAAAGCTATATCCTTAAAGCGGGATAGCTTTTTTACGTTTTAATGTCAGTTTTTTTTATGGTTTTGTTAGCTTTATTTCTTCGGCTCCCTACCGACTAAGTGTTATAATTACCAATTGGAATGGGCACGGTTTGCAAAACCGCGCTATCTGTTAAGGAGAAAACTGAGTTTATTTCCGAGCCATCTGGTTTTATCTGATGGAACACGTATAATTTTGAACGCTTACAGTTTAATTCTCGTCTTAGAATTACGTTCGAGAATTGATAATAATCTGCTGAATTTGATTGAGAATCTAAAGCACCATCATTTACCATCAGACCAAAAGCCAGAAAAAGGAAAATAAGATATTTTAAATTCTTTGTCAATCTATTTAATTTTAATTATTGGTAAGTTGTACAACTGGTTTTGTTAGGATTTTATGGCTTGTACGACAAATTTATTGTTTTAATGAATGCTTTGCCGAGCTTTGCCAGCTGTTAACGGTAATTTATTCTTTTACACTTTTTAATCGCTGATCAAACATCATTTTTGAAGTGCTAACGACCTTAATTTTTGATGAATCTGGATGAACAGGGTTTATTAAATAATTAAATTCTTTTGGTACGATACTACTAGGGACTTTTAAAATGGCAGCTTCATTGTAATTTACGAAATCATCACCGATGGTTTGAGTTGTTAAAGATGGTGGTTTTGAATTCCAATCATTTGGTAAATCTTCCAGCTTTACTTCCTGTATAGTAATTTCATCGGGTACTTCAATTTCGACATAAAAACGATCATCGGGTAAATCCTCGCTTAAATCTAAATGAACAGAAACTTCCAATGTTGCCAGAGCTCTAGTTTCAGCAGTATAAACAATTCGAGTATTAAGACTATTCCAGCGATAACCTTCAGAAATCGACGCGCCTATTCCATTTAACGTAGTACTTAAATATTTTTCACGTTCAATTCTAAATACTATCATTACGCTAAATTTCCGAATTCTAAGCGATTCAAACTAAACTTAACCTCGTTAATGCCTGTTATTGTGTCAAGCATATTTTCAGGTGAACTTCCCCCAATAGACAAGTTAGGTTTTTTTAACCAGCGTTGAAATTTTTCTTCCTCGTTATTGAAAACTTCTAAGCCATAGTCAATTAACTCGTTAATTAGAATCACTAATTCACTATTTCTACTGTCCAAAAGTAAATGTTCACTTTTTTTCTTATTATATGTAGTTTGTGGAATCCCAACTATTGCCAGAACTGACTTTATGGGATTATTAAGCCTTTTGCTAATTAATTCAATTGAATCATATGGAATGCCAGCTCTGATGATACTAACGCGCTCAAGCTTATTGCTCCATTTATATTCCTTGCCATCGGAAGTCAATAAAGATTTTCTAATATTTACAGCATTACCAGATGCTTTTTGGACACTTCTTTTAGTGTCGAACGGCTTTGTTCTACGTGTGACTTTCCCCATAATGCAACTTATTTACTGTAAACATACAATATTTTTGTTGTTTAAACGAAAAAATTTCGATATAATTATCACCAATTCTTCAAAATTTCAAAGCAATTTTATATTCATAAAAACCTCGGCCCGCGTGAAGGATGGCAGTGAAAATCCTTTTATGAAGCGAAGCGCAATAAAAGATTATAACGCACAGCCTGACCCGTAGTTTTTACGGAGGGACACGCCCAAATTATTTTCCTTTTTTAACCTGTGATTTTGTCAAATAACTGCCTAAAATTCAATCCCGAAGGTTCGGGACTAAAAACTTGTTTGGGTTGCAAAAATTTTATAATTTTGCAGTCCAATTTTATTATGTAAATTAAAGAAGAAGATGGATATCAAAAGAGTAGCAATAGACGCTGTGACGGAAACAATTGTAATGACTGTTGTTCACATGGATTACAAAGGACAAGTTGCAAAAAGAATAAACGAAAAAATGCCTTTGGCAACGGTTAAAGGATTTAGAAAAGGAGCTGTGCCTAAAGATCTTGTTGAAAAACAATACGGTAAAGCAATCAAACAGGAAGAAGTTCAAAAAGTGGTAGATTTAGCTTTGGAGCGTTTCGTACAATCAGAAAGATTAAACCTTCTTGGAACGCCGCTTGCTAAAGTAAACGAAGACTTTGATTGGAGTGCTGAAGAATTGGTTTTTGAATATGAAATAGGATTGGTTCCTAATTTCGAATTGGATCTTGAAGCTAAAAATGACATCGTTAAATATGTGGTTTCAGCGGATGATAAAATGATTGAAGGCCAGTTGGAAAGAATCCAAAAACAATTTGGAACTGCAATTCCTCAAGAAGTTGTTGCTGCAGATTCAGATGTAACGGGAACTTTTACAAACGAAGAAAAAGGAATTAATAACGCGACCACTATTGCTGCTGATCTTTTTAAAGACAAAGCGACTTTTGATTTATTCGTCGGTAAAAAAGCAGGAGATGTTGTGACTGTAAATACTAAAGGTTTATTTGAAGACGACCACCAATTGATGGACGTGATGAAAGTAAGTCATGATGACGTTCACGGATTAGAGGTTGAAGTGAACTTCACAATCGAAGCGATCAACACGGCTGAATTAGCAGAATTGAACCAAGAATTGTTCGACAAATTGTTTGGTGCTGGAACTGTTTCTTCACTTGAAGAATTGAAAGCGAAAATCAAAGAAGATGCCGAAACTCAATTTGCGCAACAAGCGGATCAAAAATTATTAGGGGATGTAACGGAATTTTTGATCGAAAGCACCAAATTTGATTTACCTTCTGAATTCCTTAAAAAATGGTTGCAAACTGTAGGGGAGAAAAAATTATCTCCTGAGGAGGCTGAAGTTGAATATGCACGTTCTGAAAAAGGATTGCGTTTTCAATTGATCGAAGGTAGAGCTATGGCTCAATCGGACATCAAAATCACTTTTGAAGACTTGAAAACATTCACTACAAAAAACATCCGTCAGCAAATGGCACAATTCGGACAAACAAATCCTACTGACGAAGAAGTTCAAGGAATTGTAGCAAGAGTTTTGTCAAACCAAGACGAAGTGAAAAGACTTTCGGACCAAGTTGTTGCTGATAAATTATTGGAATTATTCAAAGAAAAAGCAAATCCTACCACTAAAGAAGTAACGTATGACGAATTTATTGCAGCGTCTTACGGAGAATAAATTTTAGTCGTAAAGTCAAATGTCATAAAGTCAAAAGTTGAAAAGACGGAAACAATTTCGTTAGTTGTTTCAAATTTTAAGATTCTATTACAAATGCAAAACAATAAAAAATAAGTATATTTGAGCGTCAGAAAAAATATTTTTTGACGCTCTTTTGTTTCAATTAGTTGCGGGAGCCAATCCAGCTGTACGTTACAAGTTTTTTCTTCCGTTTTAGTTTTTTAAATTCCTGCAAGAGCTTCTTTCAGTCGCTTTGCAAGAATAAAAAAACTTAAAAACGGAATTCAAAAAGCTTTTTACTCCCATCTGGGCTACAAATAAGACATATTGACATCATTTGTAAATAGGTATGACCTTTGCATTAAAAGAAATAGACAAGATATAACGTAAAACTTAGAACAAAAAAATATGAACTACGGTAAAGAATTTAAAAAATTTGCTACAAAGGACCACGGCGTAAACTCTATGTATTACGATAAAATCGTAGGCGCAATGACTCCTAAAAACATGACTCCCTATATCATTGAAGAACGTCAGTTGAATATTTCACAATTAGACGTTTTCTCCAGATTGATGATGGACAGAATTATATTCCTTGGAACAGGAATTGATGACCAAATTGCAAACATCGTTCAAGCACAGTTATTGTTCCTTGAAAGTGCCGATGCTTCTAAAGATATTCAAATTTATTTGAACTCTCCAGGAGGAAGCGTTTACGCAGGATTAGGAATTTATGACACGATGCAATACATTAAACCAGATGTAGCAACCATATGTACCGGAATGGCAGCTTCCATGGGAGCAGTGCTTTTATGCGCCGGTGCAGCAGGAAAACGTTCGGCATTGCCACATTCAAGAGTAATGATTCACCAACCATCAGGTGGAGCGCAAGGAGTAGCAACGGATATGGAAATCAACTTACGTGAAATGTTGAAACTTAAAGATGAGTTGTATAAAATTATCTCTCACCACTCCGGACAAACTTTCGATAAGGTTCATACGGATAGCGAACGTGATTATTGGATGATCGCCGAAGAAGCAAAAGCATACGGAATGATTGATGAAGTTTTAGTAAGAGGATAAAAATATAGTCGAAAGTCTAAGGTCGAAAGTCTAAAGCAATGCTAGGAACTTTCGACTTTACGACTTTTGACTTTAGACTTAAAAGAATGGCAAAAGTAGTATTAGAATGTTCGTTTTGTGGAAGAAAGAAGCCAGAAACCCAATTATTGATAGCTGGGATCAATGCACATATCTGTGATAAATGTATTGAACAAGCGCACGGGATTGTTCTTGAAGAAATAAAATCTAGTGGAAGTTCAAAGCTGGTTGGAGATTTGATTTTAAAGAAACCAAAAGAAATCAGAGCGTTTTTGGATCAATATGTGATTGGACAAGATCAAACTAAAAAGGTGATGTCGGTTGCGGTTTACAATCACTACAAACGTTTGATGCAACAGCAATTAGACGATGAGGTTGAGATTGAAAAAAGTAACATCATCATGGTGGGACAAACTGGAACAGGAAAAACATTGGTGGCTAAAACCATTGCAAAAATGTTGGATGTGCCTTTAGCGATTGTTGATGCGACAGTTCTTACTGAAGCAGGTTATGTTGGGGAAGATGTCGAAAGTATTTTGACACGTCTTTTACAAGCTGCTGATTATGATGTTGCCAAAGCAGAACGCGGCATTGTATTCATTGACGAAATAGATAAAATTGCACGTAAAAGTGACAATCCTTCTATTACGCGAGATGTTTCCGGAGAAGGGGTGCAACAAGCATTATTGAAATTATTGGAAGGAACGGTTGTGAATGTACCACCAAAAGGAGGACGCAAGCACCCGGACCAAAAATTTGTGGAGGTAAATACACAAAACATTTTGTTTATTGCCGGTGGTGCTTTTGATGGAATCGAAAGAATAATTTCGAAACGATTGAACCGTCAAGCGGTGGGTTATTCTACTTCAAAAAATGTGGACAATATTGACAAAGACAATTTGTTGCAATACATTATTCCAAAGGATATCAAAGATTTTGGTTTGATTCCAGAGATTATTGGTCGTTTGCCAGTTTTGACGCACATGGATCCTTTAGATAGAGAAACCTTGCGTGCAATTTTGACACAACCTAAAAATGCGTTAATCAAACAATACGAGAAGTTGTTTTTGATGGATGATGTTGAATTCACGATTACCAATGAAGCACTGGATTTTATTGTTGATAAAGCATTAGAATATAAATTAGGCGCTCGTGGATTGCGTTCGTTATGTGAAGCTATCTTGACCGATGCGATGTATGAATTGCCTAGTTCTGATGATAAAGTATTAGAAATTGACGTAACTTATGCTAAAGAAACGTTGAATAAAAATTTATTGAAGCGTTTGGAGATTGCATCGTAAAAAATGCATTTTTCTTAAAAATATAAACCTGTTCATTCATTTGAACAGGTTTTTTTATGGGGAAATTACACTATTTGTTATTGTTCAAAAAAAGGAACATTATTATTTTTTATCAACGTCAGATTGTCGATTTTTGTACATTCTAAATCAATTATATATAAGATGCAAAAAGACGAGATAGAGGTAATTTTATTAAAAGTTTCTGGACAAGATAAACCGGGAGTCACTGCTGGTTTAACATCCATCTTGGCTACTTATGATGCTATTATTTTAGATATTGGACAAGCGGATATTCATGATACGCTTTCTTTAGGTATTTTATTTGAAATAAAAGCGGGTTCTTCTTCTGGTCCAGTTTTAAAAGACTTGTTATTTAAAGCATACGAATTGGGTGTCAAAGTCAAGTTTATTCCTATATCCATTGCAGATTACGAAATTTGGGTCAAAGCGCAGCGCAAACAACGCTACACCATCAATGTTTTAGGAGAAACCTTAACGGCTGTACAATTGGCGGGAGTAACCAAAATACTATCCAACCAAAATTTGAATATTGATGCAATTAAAAGATTAACCGGCAGGGTATCTATTCTTGAGAAAGAAGAATTCCCTCGTTCGTGCATACAATTGTCGGTTACAGGAACGATTGTCGACAAAACGTTTATGACCGCCAGTTTTATGGAAATTTCCAGAACGTTAGATGTGGATATTTCTTTTCAAGAAGATAATATGTACCGAAGAAACCGCCGTTTGGTGTGTTTTGATATGGATTCGACGCTGATTCAAACCGAAGTAATTGATGAACTGGCAGAGTTAGCGGGTGTGGGAGAGCAAGTTAGAGCAATCACAGAAGCAGCCATGAATGGTGAAATCGATTTTAGCGAAAGCTTCAAGCAACGCATGGCCTTGCTTGAAGGCTTGAGTGAAGAGGTACTGCAAACAGTTGCTGAGAATCTGCCTATTACTAAAGGAGCACATCGCTTGATGAAGGCCTTGAAATATTACGGTTATAAAACCGCTATATTGTCCGGAGGTTTTACGTTTTTTGGGAAGTACCTGCAAAAAGAATTAGGTATTGATTATGTTCATGCGAATGAATTGGAAATTAAAGACGGAAAATTGACAGGTAACTATTTAGGTGAAATTGTGGATGGTAAAAAGAAAGCGGAATACCTTCAGGCGATTGCTGATAAGGAAGGCATTCATATCAACCAAACTATTGCAGTTGGTGATGGTGCCAATGACTTGCCGATGTTGAATCTGGCAGGTTTAGGAATTGCTTTTCATGCCAAACCAACGGTAAAAGAAAAAGCAGAAAGTTCTATTTCCAGCTTGGGTCTCGACGGTGTTTTGTATCTGTTAGGCTATCACGACAGGCATATTGATATGATGGATTAGGAGTAAAATACTTTAATAATTATAAAAATAGGCTATCCAAAAAGTGATTTTTGGACAGCCTTTTTTATGCTTTAACGGTAAATATTTTTTCAGGTTTTTCCAGTGTTTGTTTTTCGGAAGATTTACAAATTCCTCTGGCGCCACAACGCATTCTATGTGGTCCGCAGGAACTCAAGAAAATTCCTGTCAACAGGATATAAAGAATTTTTTTCATCTCATCATTTTTATACGCTTTGAAACTGCATGCTTTTCAGTTGTTCTAAATAATCTCTTTGGTTAGAAAGTCTCGGAATTTTGTGTTGTCCACACAGGTTGGGCGTTCATTGACAATCAATATACGCAATTAATGTTACTCTTGCCAATAATCACTATAAAAATTAGCAGTTTCCATTAACTTTTCATGATTTCCCTTTGTCGAGAGAGTGCCATTCTCGAGGACATAAATTCTATCTGCTATTTTTTTTAAGGTATTTAAACGATGAGAAATAAAGAAAACAGCACAGTTGGGTTTTATTTTTGCTAATAATGCCATTGAGAAATTCTCAGTGTTCCTGTCCATTGCTGAGGTGGCTTCATCAAGAATTAAAAGTTGTGGTTTTTTATATAGGACTCGTGCTAAGGCTATGATTTGTTTTTGCCCTCCTGACAAATTAATGCCTTCTTCACCAATTATTGTAGTCAATCCTTGTGGTAATTGATTAAAATAAGTATCAAAGCCATATTCAGTAAGGAAAGCGATAATGTTTGCGGGACTATCATTTGAACCTAACAAAATATTGTCAATTACATTCCCGTTAAATATACTAATTCCCCTATTTTTCGAGTGTCAAAAAACGGTTTTGGAAGATGCAATAACGAAGAGAAAAATTGACTGTTGATGCGATTGTTGAAATCTTTAGATTGTTGCAACAGAAAAAATTCTCTCAGCACTGAAATACCAACTCGTGCCAAAAGCAATATAGCCAATAATACAATTCCGGAAATTAGTTTATTGATATTATGGGATGGCAAAATGTCATCAATTAGTTTTTGAGAAAATAAAGACATTGCCATTCCTAAACTAGCCACAAACACTCCAAGCATGACGCTGATCCAGAGCAGTTTGTAATCAGGTTCCAATAGATCTAAGAACCACTTTTTTTTAGCGTTTTTTACTGCGGTTTCTTTCACGAAATCTTCATTGGGGGCTAATGTTAAGCAGCTTTTTGAAACCCAAATTTTGTCTAATGCAGTAATCGATACATAATAAATTCCTTTGCCCGGATCGCCAATCAAGAATCCTTTTTGTTCATCATAGTAATAGCACACTACATAATGTTGTAGCTGTTCTTCTATCACAACGTGGAGGATTACCGGTTGTTTATGATCAATAAGTGCTTTTATATCGGCCTCGCAACCTTCAACGGTAAACCCCAATTGATTAGCGACTTGATATAAACCAAGCATTGTTGTTCCTTGTTTAGTAGTTCCACTTAATTCGCGTAACTTTTCTATAGACTGTAGGCCACCATATAGTTTTAAGATTGACAATAAGCAAGCAACACCACAATCAGACTGATCCAGCTGCAATGTATGGGTTTTTTCGATATGTTTTTGGTTCATTTTATCTTGGTTCTTTAATAAACATTCGTTTATCAATAGTATGCAATAAGATTTGTGCTTCCTCTTTGGGATTAAGGAGTTAATTTCTTCAAAATTGTTTCTACTTTGGTTTGCCCTTTTATCTTCTCAATTAGTTGTTGGTTTTTATCGTATAAAACTAAACAAGGCAAAGATTGAACATCAAAGGTAGTAGCGAAAGAAACTTTAGTATCACAAACAAAATGAATGTTATCATAATTTAAAAGATTGTGTTTTTGAGCAAATGTTTTTATCAATTCTGGTTTCTCAAATGAAATAAAGACAAGTTGGTAAGGTCTAAATTTATATACGCTTCCCTGAATCATTTTAGTTTCTTCATTACAATACTCGCATTCACTATTATAATAAATAAAAATTGTAGGGGTGTCCGTTTTTAAATTTTTATTGGAAAAGGATTCTCCCTTTAAATTCTGATATTGAAAAGCGGGAATGGTTTTTATGTTTGCTGCGATCTCTTTTTTATGGTTGATTTTAGCAACTATTTTGTAACCCATAAAAGCCAGTAAGCTTACAAATACTAGTGGTATTATTATTTTAAGGTATTTTTTCATAGTTTAAAATATCAATTCCCCTTTTTGGGGGAGTAGGGGCTTAGGAATAATTCAAAGTAAAAAACATAATCACTACTACCCATAGTAATAAAGCACTACCATAACTAGAAGCCACAATTTTTAAACCACGATCCATATTGGTCTCCGTAATTTTGCCAATAAAATAAGCAAGAATGAGCCAGTAGGCCAACTCAAACACGTTAAGAACTTGAAAAGGATAAATCAACCAAGGTTCTAATCCTTTATAACCGACAATGTTTAATGCTGATAATGGGAAAAAATTTTGGATATCTTCAAGGGTGTAAGTTGTTTGAAAAAAATAAAGCCAGATGATTTTAAATAGAGGGACCAATATAAAAACAAACTCAGATTTTAGTACTGCATCCCATATTTGCAAAAATGTTACTTTTATTTTGCCGTAAAAAAAAGTTCCAATATAAAGTGCAGAAGTGATTAATAAACTTTTGATTAATAGAAACAACGGGATTATTGAATAAGATACCCATTCCCACTTATTTTGAAAATCCATTAAATTTTCTAATTCTGCATTAGATAAATTTTCTCCAAGAGTTGAAAATATTAATTTATCAACATTTAAAATAGATTGTAAAATATATCCACTAAATAAAGTTAATAAAGTTAAAATTAGAAAAATATACTTACTTTTTATTTTGCTCATCATATTTTAAAAATGAAAATAAAAGCAAACAAGCAGTGATTAAAAAACACATATTTTTTCCTAGACTATCTTTACTAGCAAAGTATATTGAAACTAAAATAAAAACTATAATTATACTATAAATTTTTTTCATTTGATTGGAATTATTTTGTGTATAACAATAATCTCTTATTTTTTTAAGAGATTATTGTTTGATAAATTACATTTTAACTAGTTGCCCACCTGACTGCACCATAGGTTCCGCAAGCTAATAAAATTCCACCCGCTATAGATGCTCCTGTGCCTGTAGCTGCTATGATTCCTAACTTCACTAAACCAGCACCAGCAGACATACCCATACAAAAGCCATCTGCAAAATCTATCCAACTTCCACCTGATACTAATTCTAGTTCTTTTAATTCTAAAGTTCTCATAATTCTAAATATTTAATTAAAACTTCCTCCATCACCACATCCAATCTCTGTAGCCATCCAGCCAACAACTGCAACTGATGAGATTGCTAAACCAGCCACTGGACCTGCCAGCCAGCTGTAAGTGACTGCACCTGCCCAAAAACCTGCCCATTTGTGAGAACATTTAACTCCCCCTTCCAGACTTTCCATCTGATTTAATTCTAATTTTTTCATAAAGTTATAATTTAATTGGTTAATAATAGTTTACTAACGAAATCTTTAATTACGTGCACTTAATTTTATCTTGTTAGGTTTTTTCAAACTTACTTCCTTTATCTTAAGACAGCTTACGGTTTTTATGTTAAAAATATACGGTTTTATTAATGAATTTAAAGTAATCCAATTTTATAGCTTGTTCGATAAGTTCTTTATCAGATCTTTTGTCTTTTAACAGTTTGTTTTTGATAGCCGCTTTCCTTTTCTCGATGGCGCTAAGCGAAAGATTTAGGTGTTTCGTCATATCTTTGGTTTTTATTCCTCTAGAAATTAGTTCCAAAATTTGACAATCAATTGCATCAAAATTTAATTTTTTGAGAATGGCCTGACTGAGAACTTTGGTTATGGTGGCACTATAAAATTTGTGTCCTTGCATTATCGACAGATATGCCGTTACTAAGGAGAGTGCATTAATATCATTTTTTAAAATAAACCCCTCCGGGTTAATTTTTTTAATGGCATTATGTATTAACAAAGGTTCACTGTGCATTGTCAATAAGATGATTTTGCATTTAGGGAAATACTGACGAATTAGTGCTCCTAGGTCAATGCCGTTTTGAATGTTTTTAGCTTCATAAGGAGGTAAACTAATATCCAAAAAAGCAAGGTCAAATGTTTTTTGCGATAAAAACCTGTTTGTGATTTTTAGAAAGGCTTCTTCGCAGGAATAGGCTGTAGTAAAGTCAATTGGTGTATCATTATGATTAGTAAGGATATTGACGTATCCATCAATTGTTATAGGATGGTCGTCAACTAAGAGTAGGTTTGGTCTTGTCATTAAATCGGTTACTTAGTAAAAAAGCTAATTTAACTTAATAGATAATACTTACAAATATTTTTAGAGTTTTAATTTTATTATTTTTAGTATTTGCTCAATAATTTTAAATAATGCTCACGTTTTTGTGTGCATTATTGTTATTTTTTTTAGTTATTTACAAAATATTTCAATGTAATAATGAATTTGGTAAATTGAACAATGACTTAAAGTCACGACTATTGTTTTATTCGTAAGATGTTTTTATATAAATACTTTCACACAGTTTGAAACTGCATGCTTTTCAGTTGTTCTAAATAATCTCTTTGGTTAGAAAGTCTTGGAATTTTGTGTTGTCCACCTAGTTTGTCACGATCTTTTAGCCAGTCGTAAAATAAATTTTTTCGTGCTACATTGATCACAAGCGGATTCAAAGTCATATTGTTATAGCGTTTGGCTTCGTAATCTGAATTTAAGGATTGTATAGATTCATCTAGTGCTTTCTGGAATTGTGATACATCAGCAGGAGGGTTTTTAAATTCAATCATCCATTCGTGAGCACCTTTTTCTTTGCCTTCCATAAATATAGGCGCAACGGTGTAATCAACCACTTCCGTCTGGGTTAGTTTGCACGCTTTGGCAATAGCCTGATCTGTGTTTTCAACCATCAATTCTTCGCCAAAAACATTAATGTGATGCTTGGTTCTTCCCGTTACCCGAATTCGGTATGGATTCAATGAGGTGAAACGAACAGTATCACCAATCAAATAGCGCCACAAACCAGAATTGGTGGTAATGACCAAAGCATAATTTTTGAACAATTCCACATCTGCTAATCGAATAACTTTTTGATCCGGAGTCCCAAAAGTATCCATTGGGATGAATTCATAGAAAATTCCGTAATCCAACATCAATAATAAATCACTGGAATTATTTAAATCCTGAATGGCAAAAAAACCTTCGGAAGCATTGTATATTTCGTAATATTTAAACTCTTTTTTCGGCAGTATTTTTTGGTATTGTTCCCGGTATGGTTCAAAATTTACACCACCGTGAAAGTAAACTTCCAAATTTGGCCAAATTTCAAATAGATTTCCTTTTCCGGTTTCTTCGAGCATTTTATTCATTAAAACCAGCATCCAGGAAGGAACTCCGGCAAAACTGGTTACATTTTCGTTTTTTGTTTCGTTTATAATGGCAGCAATTTTAGTTTCCCATTCGCTCATCAAGGAAATTTTGTTGCTCGGGGTACTGCTATATTCAGCCCAAATAGGCATGTTTTCGATTAATATCGCAGATAAATCTCCAAAGAACGTATTGTTGTCTTCATAGATTTGAGAGCTTCCGCCAAGACGCAGGCTTTTTCCAAGAAACAGTTCTGAATCTTCATTATTATTCAAATACAAGCACAACAAATCCTTAGTGCCTTTATAATGACATCCTTCCAGGGCCTCGTTGCTTACGGGTATGAATTTGCTTTTGGCATTTGTGGTTCCACTGGATTTGGCAAACCATTTTATCGGTGTTTCCCAAAAAACATTCTGCTCACATTTACGGGTTCTTTCAATCAATGGTTGTAATTCTTCGTAAGTAGAGATCGGAATTCTATCGGCAAAAGTGGCATAGGAATGAATCGAAGCATAATCATATTGTTTGCCTAAAACAGTATTTTTAGATGACTGAATTAAATTCATGAGCAATTCTTCCTGAACCTCGTTTGGATATTTCAAGAAAAGTTCGATCTGATGGATTCTTTGTTTGAGAACCCAAGAGGCAAACGAATTGATTATGGTTAGTGGCATTTTTAAATTATGAATTATGAATTATGAGTTATAACTTTACCAAAAATAACAAAATTTGTTTAACTAGATGTGTTAAACGGGAAACTTTAATCACAATGACATACGAAGGTGTACTTACAAAAATGCAAACTGAATTTGGAAATCCAATTCAATATTACTTGGTTTTTGAGAATAGTTTTTTAAACGTGAATCAGTTGCTGAATAAAGAACTGGAAATCAATTTTGTGGGATATCAATGTTTGAATTGTGGCAAGAAGAAAAAAATATTCCGTCAGGGATTTTGTTATGATTGTTTCTATTCCAGTGCAGCTGTTGGCGATTGGATTATGAAACCGGAATTAAGCACTGCCCATCTTGGAATTCAGGATCGGGATTTAGCGTATGAAGAAAAAGTACAATTGCAACCGCATATTGTGTATCTGGCTTTGTCCAGCGAAGTCAAAGTAGGTGTTACCCGCAAGTCGCAAGTGCCAACCCGATGGATTGATCAGGGCGCAACCCAAGCCATTTCTATTGTAGAAGTCCCTAATAGATACTTAGCAGGAATTACGGAGGTAGCATTGAAAAATTATTATGCCGATAAAACCAATTGGAGAAAAATGCTGACTAACAATGTGGAGCAAATTGACTTAATCGCAGAACGATTGAAGGTTGAGAATCTTATTCCAACCGAAGTTCAGGAATATTTTTATTCGCAAAAAAACGATTTGTATGAGATGCACTTCCCCGTTTTGCAGTATCCAAATAAGGTAAACAGTTTGAGCTTAGATAAAACACCACAGTTTCAGGGGAAGCTTACCGGAATAAAAGGGCAATATTTACTTTTTGAAGACGGAACCGTTTTTAATGTCCGTGGTTCCGAAGGGTATATGGTTACAATTGCGGTTTAAGTAATATAATTTTGGGCGTATCCTTTTTTAAAATAAAAATTTTAAAAAAAGGTCAGGCTGTCCGCTGTATCTTTTACTCCGCTGCGCTTCATAAAAGGATGCCGCTACCATCCTTTACGCACGTACAGCTACACGAAAACATCATGGAGACAAATCACAAACCCAATATTGCTAGCCAAGAAAAGAGGAATTTCATCACCTAAAATCCTCTTTATTATATTTTGTAAAGTTACTTTAGTTTACTTTTGTCGTATCTACTGCTTTACTTTTCTTATTAAAAAATCCGTTTAATAATGCTGCGACCTTAGATTTTACTTCTTCCTTAGTTACCGGAATTTTAGGAGTGGCCGTTTTTGTCGTGTCTCCTGGCTTTTTGTTTTTATTGATGTAATCCGTCAAAGCAGACGTTCCTTGTTTTACCAGTCTGTCTTTTTGTTGGTTTACGAGTTGAGTGGTCAATTTAGCTACCGCACTGTTGATGTCCGTTGTGATTTTTGGATTTGTAAAATTACCCACCAATACAGCATTTATCGGAAAGCTTTCTAATTTTGCCGCATCTGCAGCAGATAATTTTGCTATTAAAGCATTGGCCTCTGAACCTAAATATTTAGCGGGAACATCAAATTTTAAATTATAATTCATGCTTTGGTCAAAACCGTGCGTTCCTCCAATGGTTGCCTTGATGTCTTTGTACTTGATATCAAAAGGTTTTACATTTACTTTTCCATCTTTGAACGTAACTGCCGCTTTCAAATCATTTAAATTGATTTTACTGACGTCAATGAATTTCAAGTTAGCACCTAAAGCGGTCAGCAAAGTCGAATTAGTTGAGTTTACAGTCGTGGAAAGCAGTTGTCCTAGTAAATCTCCAGTAAGGGTTTTCAAGTCAGGAGTCAGTGCTGTTGCATCAAGATTCCCGTTCAATTTGATGCTTGAATTTAATTTCCCGTTGATGATTCCGGAAATTGGAGCAATTTTTTTCAACAGATCCAGTTGGTTGAAGGATTGCGCAATATCGACTTGATTTAATTTTAAATCCATATTAAAAACCGGTGTTTTTCCTTTTGTGGAAACAGCTCCATTCACCGCAATAGTTCCCCCAAAAATAGATGTTTTTACATTTTCTAAAGTCACTTTTTCATCTTTCACAATCAGTTTTCCCGAAACATCTTTCAGAGTCAGATTATCATATAGCACCGTAGTCGCTTTTGCGGTAAGCGTACAATTTAAGAAAGCAGGAATCTTCATGGCATCTGCCTTTTTAGTTTTAGTTTTAGTCGTTTTACCAGTTGTCATAAAATCGTCAATGGCCAATTGTTTAGAATTCATATAAAAGTTTCCTTTCAATTCTTGATTTCTAAATATAAATCCGTAAAAGTTTTCTAATACCCCCGTTACACTAATGTCGCTTTTTCCGGTAGTCGCATTCAGTTCTTTCAAATTGACTTGACTAGGATTAAATTGGATCAAGGCATTGCTGATGTTCATGGTTTTGCCGTTTTCATCCGCATAATTAAAACCCGATACACTCATGGTTCCCGCATTTTTAATGTTTTCATATTGACTTTTCTCTACTGATTGCATATCAAATTTTGTAGTCACATCAGCCTTTAAAATCCCGGATAATGGCTTATCGAGTTTTATAGGATACGCTTTAGAAAGATTGGACAAATTGATAGTTCCTTTTAACATGGCATCAACTAGTGCGTTTTGAGTAATGTTTTTGATGTTGGCTTTGGCATTAAAAACATCTTGATCTATCTTGAAAGAAAGTTGGTCAATATTGACATACGTGTCATTTAAAATTCCGGTTTCATTGGTGATTTTTGTGTCAATAATGATGTTTTGAACCGTTTTTGGTAAGTCAGGGTATTTAAAGGAAGCATTATGGGAAGCGATTTCTATATTAAATTTTGGCACTGTTGTGTCAGAATACAAACCTTTTGCAAAACCTGCCACAGTAAAATCACCGGTTGTTTTTACGTTGTCTAAGCGTGAGGCATAGGCTGCAGGAATTATTCCCAAGAAATTTTTGAAGGAGGAAGTAGGTGTTTTAAATTTCAAATCATACTGCTGACCGGTTTCGACCATTTGAATAAATCCATCAAATTCCAGCGGCAATTGGTTGATTAACGCTTTATTTTCTTTGAAGGTGTATTTACTTTTTTCTAAATCGATTCCCAAAACGGCGTCCAGAGTCAAAGCAACATTTTTCATGTAATTGACTTGTTCCATATCCAGCGATATTTTTGCAGTAGATTTGGTTACCAAATCTAATTTTTGGGCTGCAAAATCTCCAGTTCCTTCGTGGTTCAAACTGTCGACAATCATTTTTATTTTTGAACTTTCGTCAAAATAACGAAACTTGAAATTTTCGATTTTATACTCTTGGATTTTTAAGGATAACGGACTGCTTGTTCCATCGGCTGCCGTTTTTTTCTCTTTCAATGCAATGTCATAATTCCCTAGTCCGTCTTTATTGAAAATGATATTTATTAATCCGTTTTTCGAAGTGATTCCGTCAATAACTATCGCTTCATTTTTGTCTTTAAAAAGTTCCTTAATAGACATTTTTAAATTCAATTCGCCCAGTGATAGCAATGTATCGCCTTCAAAAGGAGCTTTGTTTATGATGACTAGTTTTTCCAGTGTTACATTTGCATTAGGAAAATTTTTGAATAAGCTTAAGTCCGCTTCCGCAAAGGTGACTTTGGCATCTACTTTTTCATTGATGACTTGAGAAATTTTGGCTTTTATTTGGTCTTTAAACAGAAAAGGAGCTGCAAATAAAGTCAAGACGAGCAGGATAACGAGTATTCCGATGATTTTTAAAACTTTCTTTAGCATGATTTGAATGTCTTTAGATTTATATCTTTGGCAAAAATGGTGCCTTGTATTCCTTTACAAAAATAGTATTTTTAGGACAGTGTAACTTTTATGGTGTTTTTATAAACAATACTTTAACTATATTGTATGAAAAAATCCGTTTAAGCAAATGCAAAAACGGATTTAATAGCAGCTTTATCTTTTTCTTTAATGCATGTTAATTTCAAACGGCATTAAGGCTTGAACGCCTTTTTGCATTTGTATTTTTTTAATTTCCTGCATAATACGATAATTTTCTTCCCCTATTTCTTCTTTTATAAAATCTGCTTTCGATTTTGCAAAAGGAAGATTTGCTAAAAGATCATCAAAGTTTTTCTCGTATTCTGGATAATTTTGAGTGCTGTAATTTTTTGTTTTCCCCAAGGAAGCCGCTTTCGCAATAGCATCGTCTAATCCTCCAATTTTATCTACGAGTCCAATTTTCAAGGCTTCTGAACCTGTCCAAACTCTACCTTGCGCAATAGCATCTACTTGTGCAAATGTCATCTTGCGTCCTTCAGCCACATGGGTTACAAAAGTTTTGTAAATGTGTTCCACACCTTCCAGCGTAACTGCTTTGAAGTTTTCATCAATGGGAACAAAAGGACTGTAATTGGCGGAATTTTCATGTGTTTTAACCTGTTCCGTATATATTCCTATTTTAGTGGCTAATGGCGTAAAGTTTGGCAATATTCCAAAAACACCAATGGAACCAGTGATTGTGTTTGCTTCAGCAAATATAGTGTTGGCATTACACGCAATATAATACCCGCCTGAAGCCGCATAATTACCCATAGAAACGACTACGGGTTTTACTTTTTTAGTCAGTTCAATCTCTCTCCAGATCAAATCTGAGGTCAAAGCACTTCCGCCCGGACTGTCAATGCGAAGTACAATTGCCTTTACATTTTTGTTTTTTCGAGCTTCTTGTAACGAGCGACGCATTGAACCTTCACCAATCACATTGACATCTCCTTCTCCGCCCATAATTTCTCCTTGGGCATAAATAATGGCAATTTCATCCGTGCTGTCAGAACTTTGGGAAGTGGTAGCAATTTTCTGTGCATAATCAATTACAGATACTTTGTTGTATTCCTTATCTGTAGTTACATTAAGCACTTTTCGTATGGCATTATGGTACACATCTTCATAAGCAATGATATCTACTAATTTTTGGTTTTTTGCCATTTCCGGAGTTCTTGCAAGAAGTCCGTTGGCAATTTCATTTAATTTAGCCACAGAGATGTTTCTGCTTTTAGCAATGTCAGTGGTGATGGAGTTCCAAACAGAATTCAGTAAAGCTGTCGTTTGTTCTCTATTGGCATCACTCATTTTATTTTCTAAAAACGGCTCCACAGCACTTTTGTATTTTCCATGGCGGATTACTTCCATTTTTAGCCCTGATTTTTCCTGAAAGTCTTTAAAAAACATAAGTTCAGCAGAAAGTCCTTTGAAATCCATATCTCCCACAGGATTTATATAAATGGGACTGGCCACAGAATTTAAGTAATATTCTTTTTGCGAATAGGAGTTGGCGTAAGCCATGACGAATTTTCCTGATTTTTTAAAGTGTTCCAAAGCATCTCTCAAGGCCTTACTTTGAGCCATTCCTAGCGATGAAACATTGTTCAATATAGAAATTCCTTTGATATCATCATCCGTTTCAGCCGCTTCAACGGCATTGATAATATCAGATAAACCTACTTTTTTGTTTTCTGAAAAAATAGTCATCCACGGATCTTTGTATTTCCCGGCATAATCATTCTGTATGTCTTCTAAATTCAGTTCAATAACAGAATTGTCTTTTATCGTAACGCCTTCAGATTCACCGCCAAAAATGGCTCCAACAAGGATTATTCCAAAAAAGAATAACATGAAGAAAACAAAAATACCTATAATAGTCGCTAATACATTTCCTAAAAATTTCATAATTATATTTTTTTTATAAGTCGTACAAAACATTGAAATGTTACAAGCCGTGGGGGAAAATCCCAAGTTTGATTAGCAACACCGGATACAAATATATTGCTAATTCTAAAATTCTTTAGTTAATTTGCATCTAATTATGAAATCACAGCATCAGGTCATTTTATCGATAGGAAGTAATCAGGGGAATCGATTGGAAAATATCGAACATTGTTTACAAGTAATACATCAGGAAATAGGGACGGTAATCAAAGTTTCTAAATTATATGAAACTCCTGCTTGGGGTTTTGAAAGTGATGCTTTTTATAATTGTGCATTGGTTTTGCATACTTTTAATTCGGCTCATAAAGTGCTAACACAGATTTTAAAAATGGAAAAACGATTGGGACGTTTGCGAACAAAGGCGCAGGGGTATCAATCACGAACAATTGATGTAGATATGATTGCTTTCGACTCGGAAGTTATTACTACTGAAAAACTCCAAATTCCACATCCCTTAATGCAGAATAGGAATTTTGTGTTGTTACCCGTGCAGGACTTAAATTTAGATTGGAAGCATCCCATTCTTCAAAAAAATATTTCGGAATTATTGGCTTTGTCTCCAGATGAAAGTGTTTGTACAGTCGTTCAGAATTTAGTGAATCCTTTGCAGAATGTTCCGTTGGAGCAATTTAATTATGTTGCTTTTGAAGGGAATATCGGAGCAGGAAAAACAACTTTGGCTACTAAAATTTCTGAGGATTTTAATGCAAAAACAGTATTGGAACGTTTTGCAGATAATCCTTTCTTACCTAAATTTTACAAAGATCAAAACCGGTATGCGTTTCCACTTGAAATGTCATTTCTTGCAGATAGATACCAGCAATTATCAGATGACTTAGCACAATTTGATTTGTTTAAAGACTTTCTGGTTGCCGATTATCATATCTTTAAATCGTTGATTTTTGCCAAAATAACATTGGCCGAGGACGAATACCGCCTGTATCGCAATCTTTTTGATATCATTTACAGAGAAATGCCAAAACCGGACTTGTATATTTATTTGTATCAAAATTCCGAAAGGCTGTTACAAAATATTAAGAAACGCGGCAGAAGCTACGAACAAAAAATCCCGGCTGAATATTTGGATAAAATCAACAGTGGTTATCTGGATTACATTAAATCCCAAACCGATTTGAATGTGCTGATTATTGATGTTTCTGATCGGGATTTCGTAAAAAATCAAGCAGATTATTTGTTTATTTTAGATCAAATTCAACAAAAAATCAAGCAGTAGTGCCCACTATTTCGCGAAATCAGCAGGACTAGACGGATTATCTCTTTAAAGAAAAATGACCTCTTTTTTCAGGACTGTTTGCGTCAATTTTTAATACATACCAATAATCGTCAGCGGGTAAAAGATTTTTATTAAAAGTCCCGTCCCAAGAGGGTTTCGTTGAATTTAATTTGGTGATCAACTTTCCATACCGATCAAAGATGGTTACTTCTGCTTCAGGATAATTGACCAATCCTTTTATTTCCCATACATCATTGTGGGAATCATTGTTTGGTGTAAAAAATTTTGGAGTAATTAATACTATAAAAGCTTTACGGTCAGTTCCGCATGAATTTACTTCTCTAACATAAGCAGTTTGCAAACCGCTCGCTACATTAAAAAACACATTTGAACTTTGATAATCAATTCCATCAACGGAATATTCAAAATAATCTTTTGGATTTTTCAAATAAATTACAACCGTGGTTTCATTGACGTCAATTCTATCGATGTCTGGAGCATCATGCGCTATAACAGTAATTTTTTTGGTACTGCTACAGTTGGCATTATTTGTTATGTCTACACTATAGACGCCTGGAGTAGTGACCACAATTGTCTTCGTAGTTTCGCCGGTTGACCATAAATACTTGAGGTCAGGAATTTGTGCGTCAAGGGTTAAACTGCCGGATTCACAAAGTATTAATTCTTCGTCCATAACTATTGGAGGATCGTAAATCATGATTTCAACAGCAATCCGTCTACCGTTCGAACATCCGTTATTTATGGCTTCTGCGTAATAGGTTGTGTTTTCTGAAACGGTAGTTGTAAACTGCATTCCGGTAGTCACAAGGCTTCCTCCGGTTTGGGCTAAATACCAATTTACGGTACTATCGGGTGTGTTTGTAGTAGCTTTTAATGTGGTTGGGCCTGCACCGCATCTTGTCACGGGGGTATTGGTCGATGTTATAGTAGGAATTGTGTTTATGGTAGCAGTAACTGCCGTTCTGTTTGTAGGGCATTCAGCAGCAACGTAATAGGTTGTTGTTGTGTCTAAAAAAGGAGTTGTGTATGCATTACCCGTGTGTAATAAGTTCCCATTACTTGCCGTATCGTACCAATTAACGGTTCCTGCAGTTGCGATTGCTTGTAATGTAACGGTTCCTGAACCACATCTCCAGGCAGGAGTGGTGCCTGAGATTTGAGAGGTGGTTATTGTGGTACTGGCTGAAATTTGAAGAATTGGGTCGTCAGGCATTCCGCCGTATTCAACTATGTAACCATTAGGGTAGTAGTTCCCTGGTGGATCTCCTTGTTCCGGAAGATCGTTCCAAGTCCCTGGGTTTCCTACTGCCGAAGAAGTTATGTGAGCGTAATCTTCATTATTTCTGGAGTCATTTGGTTCGTTAGGTGAGTTCCAATTGGCATAATAAAAAGGAGCTGTTGTTGTTCCGTTATTTTTTCCCATCCAGAAAGTAGTTCCTGCTTCTGGTCCAGTAACCCATTTCCATGTTCCTTCAGTTTCGGCATCACTTCCGCCAATCCATCCTGTTCCTGGTGCTTGAGCTCCGGCTAATTGTGCTTCATCAGCGACTGTTAAAGTGGCTAAATAACCTTGTAGGCCATAATATCTTTTGACTGCGGCTTCATTTCGGGCTCTTGTCCAATTAATGCCAGAAGAAGCAACATATTCATAATAATGACCATTGCTGGGCAAGTAACTAAGTTGTCCTGTTCCTAAGCTGATTGAAAAAGTCCTATTTCCTGATGGAGAAGTATTGTTATTGTAGAATTTAATATCTTTGATTGCAGCTTCAAAATCAGCATAAGGAATTTTGCCTCCAGTTGTGCTTGACAATTTCAGCATTCCTTCTGATACAATCCAATTGTATGAAACAGATGGGTGAGAACCTGTTAGCGTTAATAAATCTCCAGCAGTATACCCAGAAGAAATTTGAATTGTAACAGCATCAGTAGTTGGTTCATCGGGGTCAAAACTAATATTTATTGTTTTTACAATATTTAATGAGGTTCCTGGACAATAAATTTGATTTCCTGTTGCTTTAATTACAGGGGGATCAATTGCATAAGCTGTCTTTGTTATGAAAAGTGAAAGTGCTAGAATTATTTTAAAAAAAACAGTTGTTTTCATTCTATAAAAGTACTAATTTTCTATTTTGGCCAATTCATTTTTTGAAATAAATCCCAAACCACAATGCCGGCACTTACGGAAATATTCAAAGAATGTTTGGTGCCTAGTTGTGGGATTTCGATGGAGCCATCGCATAATGCAACCGCTTCCTGTGAAACTCCGTAGACTTCGTTCCCAAAAACCAAAGCATATTTCACTCCTTTTTTAACTTTAAAATTTTGAAGAAAAACGGCACTTTGTACTTGTTCTATAGCTAGCGTGATAACGCCTTCTGTTTTTAATTTTTCGATAACTTCAAGAACATTATCCTGATGTTGCCAAGTTACTGTTTCAGTAGCACCAAGGGCTGTTTTATGGATTTCCTTGTGTGGCGGTGTGGCGGTGATGCCACATAAAAATATTTTCTCGACTAAAAAGGCATCGGCAGTTCTAAAAACAGAGCCAATATTATGCAGGCTTCGAATGTCATCTAATACCAAAATAAGGGGTGTTTTTTCAGATTGTTTAAAACCCTCAACGGATTTTCGATCCAGTTCACTATTTTCGAGTTTTCTCATGTGTGTAAAGTATTCAAAAAAAAAGCTTCCGAAATGAATGGAAGCTTTTTTATGTATTCGTTAAAATTTTAGCTTTTTGCAGGTTGTGCTGCTAAAACGTTTCCTTTTATCGTCAATGTTTTATTAGGAACAGTAGCATTTGTTGTCAACGTAACGGTTTTTGTAAATGCCTGACCTGCTCTTGAAGTATCATATTTTACTCCAATAACTCCTTTTGCACCCGGGGCGATTGGCTCTTTTGGATACGTTGGCACGGTGCAACCACAAGAACCTTGAGCATTAGTTATGATTAAGGGTTTGTTACCGTTGTTAGTGAATACAAATTCACGGCGGCCCTCAGCGTTGTGTGCTATAGTACCATAATCAATGGTTTCAGTTACAAAAACCATTCCTGCTCCATTTACTTTGGCAAGTGTGGCGCTAGTCGCTTTTATCTTTTTTGATGTTTCTTGTGCATTAGAAGTCGTTACTCCTAAAACCACTAGTAAAGCGAAGGTAATTATTTTTTTCATGTGTGTTTCAATTTAATAGAGTCACAAATCTAAAAAAAATAAATAAATTAGGCCTTAAATATTTCTTAAAAAAAAGGTTAATTTTTTAAGGAGGTTATTTATTTGCTTTAAAATCTATAAATTCGCTGATATTTTTTCATTTTTAAACACAAATACAATTGGCATCTAAAGATAAAGAAGTTAAAGAAACTCCGTTAATGAAACAGTACAACGAGATCAAAAGGAAGTATCCGGATGCGTGCTTGTTGTTTCGTGTTGGGGATTTTTATGAGACATTTGGGGAGGATGCTGTTCGTGCCTCTAAAATATTAGGAATTGTATTGACCAAGCGTGGAGCGGGCTCTGAAACCGAGACGGCTCTTGCCGGTTTTCCGCACCATTCCTTGAATACCTATTTGCCAAAATTAGTAAAAGCAGGACTTCGTGTAGCGATATGTGATCAGCTCGAAGATCCAAAACTGACTAAAACCATCGTGAAACGTGGCGTGACTGAACTTGTAACTCCCGGTGTTTCCATGAATGATGAGGTTTTACAGTCTAAAACGAATAATTTTTTAGCAGCTGTTTTTTTTGCCAATAAATCGATAGGGATTTCATTTCTGGATGTGTCTACCGGTGAATTTTTGACGGCACAAGGCAATGCGGAATATATTGACAAACTCTTACAGAATTTTAATCCCAGTGAGGTTCTGATTCCAAAAAATAATAAAAATGATTTTCGGGAGATTTTCGGAGATGACTATCATAGTTTTTATCTGGAGGATTGGATTTACAAAGAAGACTATGCATTCGAGACCTTAACCAAGCATTTTCAAACGGTGTCTTTGAAAGGATTTGGAATCGAAGACCTGAAAGAAGGAATTATTGCTTCAGGAGCGATTTTATATTATTTATCCGAGACGCAGCACAATCGGGTGCAGCATATCACCTCGATTCAACGCATTGCCGAAGATGCTTATGTCTGGATGGATCGTTTTACGATTCGCAATCTGGAATTATACCATAGTTACAATCCCAATGCGGTGACATTGCTAGATGTTATTGATAAAACGCTTTCACCAATGGGGGGACGTTTGTTGAAACGTTGGTTGGCATTGCCATTGAAAGACAGTGCTAAAATAAAAAGTAGACATGAAGTAGTTTCGTATCTAAAAGACAATCAGGACGTCCTGAAAAACATCCAAAATCAAATCAAGCAAATTTCTGATTTGGAACGTTTGATTTCGAAAATTGCCGCCGGAAAAGTCTCGCCTCGCGAGGTTGTGTATCTAAAAGAATCATTAGATGCGATTATTCCAATAAAAACCTTGGCGCTGGAAAGCCCGCAGGAAGCTGTAAAAGTAATTGGTGATAGTTTGCACAACTGTGAATTGTTGCGTGAAAAGATAAAAACGATTCTCAATCAAGATGCTCCTGTGGCTATTGCCAAAGGGAATGCGATTGCCAAAGGGGTCAATGCAGAGTTAGATGATTTGCGGGCAATATCAACTTCCGGAAAGGAATTTTTGGACGGAATCGAAAAACGCGAATCACAGTTGACAGGAATTTCCTCGTTGAAAATATCTTTTAACAACGTTTTTGGTTATTATATTGAAGTACGAAACCTGCATAAGGATAAAGTTCCTGCGGAATGGATTCGGAAACAAACTTTAGTTAACGCGGAGCGCTACATTACGGAAGAATTAAAAGAGTACGAAACCAAAATACTCGGTGCCGAAGAGAAAATCCATAAGATAGAAGTAGAATTATTTGAACAATTGGTGAGTTGGATTGCCACGTATATAAAACCCGTTCAAATGAATGCTAATTTAGTAGCGCAACTGGATTGTTTATGTTCTTTTACGCAATTGGCTATCGAAAATAAATATGTTTGTCCGGAACTGGACGAAACATTCGAACTGGAAATCAAAAACGGAAGGCATCCTGTTATCGAAAAACAATTACCACTTGGCATGCCTTATATTGCTAATGATGTTTTCTTGGATAGAGAAACGCAGCAACTGATTATGATTACGGGTCCAAATATGTCTGGAAAGTCAGCCATTTTACGTCAAACCGCTTTGATTGTACTCTTGTGTCAAATGGGGAGTTTTGTCCCTGCAGACAGCGTGAGAATGGGAATTGTCGATAAGATATTCACTAGAGTAGGAGCAAGTGATAATATTTCGATGGGAGAATCTACTTTTATGGTCGAAATGAATGAAACAGCTTCCATTTTGAATAACATTTCGGATAGGAGTTTAGTCCTTTTGGACGAAATTGGGAGAGGAACGAGTACGTATGACGGTATTTCAATCGCCTGGGCAATTGCGGAGTTCTTACACGAACATCCTTCAAAACCCAAAACATTATTTGCAACGCATTATCACGAGTTGAATGAAATGAGTGAATCACTGCCAAGAATTCAGAATTATAATGTTGCTGTCAAAGAATTGAAAGATACCGTGCTTTTTATTCGAAAATTAGTAAAAGGAGGAAGTGCTCATAGTTTTGGAATACATGTGGCAAAAATGGCCGGAATGCCTCAAATCGTTATTTTGAAAGCACAGAAGCTTTTAAAGAAGTTAGAAAAGAATCATTCCAGCGATGCACTGAACGGGATTAAAGCTGCAAAAGATGGCTCGAGCCTGAAAGGCGAACAGGCGGAGCAAATGCAAATGAGTTTCTTTAATCTGGATGATCCTTTATTGGAAGAAATTAAAGAAGAGATCCTAAATCTCGATATCAATACCATTACGCCTATGGAAGCGCTGATGAAACTCAATGAAATTAAAAGAATGCTGACTAGAAAATGATTTTATTTGTTTTAAAGTTTAGGTTATCAGAACGTTAACTTTAATCTGTGAATTTTTCATAAAAAAGGCTTGTGTAATTCAATAAATGTCTTAAATTTGCATCCGCAATACAGAACAAGTATCGCGGTTCTTTCTAAGAATTGAAAATGCGAAAATAGCTCAGTTGGTAGAGCGCGACCTTGCCAAGGTCGAGGTCGCGGGTTCGAGCCCCGTTTTTCGCTCGACACCACATAATGCTCGGATGGTGAAATTGGTAGACACGCTGGACTTAAAATCCAGTGAACAGCAATGTTCGTGCGGGTTCAAGTCCCGCTCTGAGTACTAAACCGCTTCAACTGAAGCGGTTTTTTTTTGTTTTATGGTTTTTAATAAAACTAAATCTGTTGGAACCAATGTCAACTCCTTGCTTTTTCGTGATTCATAATTTGAATTTTTGTTATTTTAATAAACTATGGGAGCTTTCGTAATAAGTAAACGATATAATGACGAATATAAATTTGTTTTTACTTCCAGAAAGGGGAAAATAGTTTTTACAAGTTTGAGTTATGAACTGAAATTTGAGTGTGAAGAAGATATTGAAAAATTTAAAGCAGCAATTGAAACTGCTGACTTTTTAAAATTTAAGTCTTCCGGTGGGAAGTTCTATTTCAAATTGATAGTAAGTGGTAATCATTTTGCAACAAGTAGAAAATATACCACATCGTTGCGTTTGCAAAAAGGAATTGATGAAATTGTTCGATATGGGGCAAATTCAGAGGTATTAGATTTCTCTGGAAATGATTTTGTGTTTGTTGATTAAACCTTTTAAATGATGTTATAAAGAAGGTCTTGACTAATTTGTTAGGACTCTCTTTTTGTTATCCTACAGATCAATAATTGAATCTTGGAATAAAGCCTAAATTAATTTAAAATATTTTTAAAATAAAACAAAAAAAAGCCGCGCAATGCGCAGCTTATTTTTCAGTGTAATTTTAAAAATTACTTAACTTCAGTAGCAGTTGCAGCAGAATCAACAACAACAGCAGCAGAGTCAACAACAACAGCAGCAGAATCAACTACCATAGCAGCAGAATCAACAACAACAGCAGCCTCTTCAGCAGGAGCGTCAGCTTTTTTACATGATACAACAGTCAAAACAGCAACAGCAGCTAAACTTAAAAATACTTTTTTCATCTTAATTTAATATAAAAGGTTAATTATTAATTCGTGGCAAAGATATAAATTTTTTAATATGTAAAATATTTTTTTATTTTTTTTTTAAAAAATATTATTTTTTATGCACGCTAGGATAAAAAGCAAATAGTGTGCCAGTCAAAGTAAATATTTAAGAAACGTTTAATATTGGTGCTATACTCTCGTTTTTTTTGCTATTTTTATTTTAAGTTTTTCTTTTTCAAGGAGTTGGTTTTCTTGGGGTGAACTAATTTTAATTCGGTGATTAAATTTTTTGCACCTGCGTATTTATCGATAATGAACAAAACATAGCGGATGTCCACCATGATATTTCTGCAGATACTGGGGTCGTAATAGAGGTCGCTCATTGTTCCTTCCCAGACCCGGTCAAAATTAAGTCCTACTAAGTTTCCGGAAGCATCAATCGCAGGGCTTCCTGAATTGCCCCCGGTAGTATGATTGGTGCCAATAAAGCAAACTGGCATTTTACCATTTTCGCTGTACGGGCCATAATCTTTTGTGTTGTAGAGGTTCACTAGTTTTTCAGGAACATCAAATTCATAATCTCCCGGAATGTATTTTTCCATAACGCCATCTAAATAGGTTATTGGAGTGTATACAGTAGCATCTTTAGGCTCATATCCTTTTACTTTTCCATAGGTTATTCTCAAAGTACTGTTGGCATCTGGAAAAATCCTGCTATCCGTGTTTAATTCTAACAGCGCTTTCATGTAAGTACGTTGCAGTGCTGTAATCTTCACGTTGATTTCGTCATATTTTGGAGCTACTTCTTTAGCGTATTTATCGGCTATTTCTTTAACTAACAGGAATCCGGGGTCGTTATTTAAATTTGTTAAAACAGTTCCGGCGTCACCTGACAGCAATTCTATTAGGCCGGCATAATTTTGAAGTTTGGATTTAGTATATATTTCCGAGGCCAAATTCCCTGCATTAACGTTGACCAAACTTTGCGGTAAAAATTGTTTTGGAGATTTTGTCGCATACAATTCGATCAATTGTTCAAAAACTTTTTCATCTACAGTTGAATTGAAGTTTTTATAAAAATTAGCCAATCCGGGTATTAAATTATTTTTTCGGTCTGTAAAAGATTGTTCTCCTTTGGCTTTATACACTTGTTCTAATTGGTATAACTTGTATCCAGTACTGAGCAATTCCGTATTGCGCAGAACTACTTCCGTAAAATAGTCTCTTGCTAGCGCATAAGGAGCTATTTCTGTGTAGTTTTTGTCAAAATCAGCCAATACTGTTCCATATTCTTTTTCTTTGCCTGCTTTTGTTATTTTTTGTTGAAACGTTTTCTCAGATTCTCTTTTTACAGTAACTGCATTTGATTTTTTTAATCCTTGTGTCTCGCCAATCCATTTTTTCCAATAATTAGCAGTACTTGCATATTTTGAGGCGTACTGAATTTTGATGGCGTTGTCTTTTCGCATAAAATTATCAGCTATTTTCAGGGCTTTGTCTCTGACTTCGATTTTTGCAGGATTCAGTTCGGTTATAATTTGCTCAATTGCAACAGCGGGTAAATATTCGTTTGTTTTGCCCGGGTATCCAAAAACCAATGTAAAATCATCCTCGGCTACGCCATCCAGTGAAATAGGCAAGAAGTGTTTGGGGGTGTAAGGCACGTTGTCTTTTGAATATGCAGCCGGACGATTGTTTTTATCGGCATAAATTCTAAACAAAGAAAAATCACCAGTGTGACGTGGCCAAACCCAGTTGTCAGTGTCAGAACCAAATTTTCCGATGGCAGTAGGTGGAGCGCCAACCAAGCGCACATCCGTAAAGGTTTCTGTGACAAAAAGCATGTATTGATTGCCTTCGTAAAACGTACGAATTTTATTTTCCTGCCAATTTTCCTTTGGCAACAAATTAGACAATGCCGTAATGTTCTCTTGAATTTTCTTTTGTTTTTCGGCTTCACTACTAAGGGAAGCAGTACCTTCCAGAATCGATGTGGTTACATCCTCAATTTTTACCATAAAAGTAACTGTCAAACCTTCATTTGGTAATTCATCTTCCATTTTGTATGCCCAAAAACCATCTGTCAGATAATCATGGTCAACGGTAGAATGCGATTGAATTTGAGAAAATCCACAATGATGATTGGTCAGGATTAGTCCTTTTGGAGAAATAACTTCAGCGGTACAGCCACCGTTAAAATGAGGTACAGCATCCTTGATGCTGGATTGATTCACATCATAAATGTCTTTGACGGACATTTTCATGCCCAGATTTTTCATTTCAGTTTCATTCATTCCTTTTAGCAACGAAGGAATCCACATGCCGCCTTGCTGGGCTTGCATCTGAATGACAAATAGGACTAAGAATAATTTTAAAAATTTCATAGTATTAAATTTAGAGTGTAATTTTATATGATTTTGTACTTCATTAATTGTCTGTTGTGCGATTCAAAACCGCTGGCGAGATACAATTTTTGTGCTTTTTCATTGTGCGGTTCCACTTCCAGATAAATCAACTTTAACGATAGTTTACGACTTTCAGTTGTAATAAATGCAATGGCTTCGTTACCAATCCCTTTTCCACGTGCTTTTTCGGTGACATACAATTCGTCTAAAAAAGCAATTCTTCCTTGGTGTTCAAAACTAAAAACAAAGGTTAGAATAAGATAGCCCACAATTTCGTTGACGGATATAATGAGCCATGCTTTTCCTAAATTTTCATTGGAAATAAATTCTTGAAATAAAGTTTTGGACACATCAACAGAAATGGGATAATTATCTATGGCATAAAATTCCTGCATCAACGAGACAATGGTTTCAATATCAGTAGCAACCAGAGGTTTAAATTCAATCATTCAAAATATAGTTTAAAATAATGGTGGTGGCGCCTTTATTCATTTGTACAAAAGTGCTGGATATATGACCTTTCTCCTGTCGGATATCATCATTGTGAATCAGGTTTTCAAGGGCTTCGTCCAATTCTTTTTGGTTGTTGACGGCAACACAGGCTTCCATATTGACCAAAGCAATTGCTTCTGCAAAATGCGAATAGTTGGGGCCAATAAGGATTGGAACACCAAAAGTTGCCGGTTCTAAGACATTATGAACGCCGGGATTCCCAAAACCGCCACCCACATAGGCAATATCCGCATAACTGTATATTTTTGTCAAAAGACCAATGATGTCAATGATAAAAACATCGAAATCCTGTAGGGACAAGTCGCGACTTGTCCCTACAGTCTCCATTTCAGAGAATAAAACAGTTTTTTTGGTAATGCTGTTTTTTAAATTCTGAATTTGTTCCTCCTTTATATTATGTGGCGCAATAATAAATTTGACATTGAAAGTATTCGAATTTATAAAATTCACTATTAAATCTTCATCTTTTGGCCACGAACTTCCCACGACAATAGTGAGTGTGTTGTTTTTAAAATCAGAGATAAAATCCAACGAATTGTCTTTTTCTAAAATTGTAGCCACTCGATCAAATCGGGTGTCGCCAGAAACAGCAACGTCTGTTTTGCCTAACTGCTGCAGTAATTTTTTGGAAGTTTCATTTTGAACAAAAAAGTAGGTAAAGGCATCCAGCGCTTCTCTGTAAAAGCCGCCGTACCACTTGAAAAACAGTTGATTTTTTCTAAGAATTCCAGAAATCAGGTAGGTTTTAGTATTTGATTTTTTGAGTTCAAATAAATAATTGGGCCAATATTCGTATTTGATGAAAAACACTAAATCCGGATGAACGAGATTCAAAAATTGTTGTGCATTTTTCTTGGTATCCAAAGGCAAATAAACTGTAACATCAGCAACTGTATTGTTTTTACGGACTTCATAACCCGAAGGAGAGAAAAAAGTAAGAACGATTTTGTGCGAAGGAAACTGCTCTTTTATCTTTTCGATTACGGGTAAACCTTGCTCGTATTCACCCAAAGAAGCGGCATGAAACCAAATTGTTTTGTCAGTAGGTTTTATTTTTTGTTCCAAAATAGGGAAAACTACTTTCCTGCCATCCATGAAAAGTTTCATTTTTGGACTGAAAAGTGCTGTGATTTTTAATAAAAAACCAGCAAATTGAACCACTAAAGTATAGAGAAAAAGCATGATTAAAATTTTTGGGCTAAAATACGGTTTCTTTATTTTAATTTCTTCCACAGCAATATTTAAATTTTGGTTGTTAGGAATGTCATTTTGAGTTCATTTGAATAATATCTTTTTTTAATGTAGGTTGTATTGGTTTCAACTCATAAATAGCTATTTTTGTTCTTCGTTTTAAGAAAGTATTTACTGTATTAAGAAATGGTATTCTTTCGAACATTAAACAAAAATTGTAATGAAAAAAATCCAAATGGTTGACTTAAAAAGTCAATATGAAAAAATAAAAGATACCGTTAACATTTCTATTCAGGAAGTTTTAGATACTAATACTTATATTAATGGACCTCAAGTTCATCAATTTCAAAAATCATTAGAAGAATATCTGGATGTAAAACACGTAATTCCGTGTGCAAATGGAACTGATGCGTTGCAAATTGCCATGATGGGACTGGATTTAAAACCAGGCGATGAGGTAATCACTGCCGATTTTACCTTTGCAGCCACAGTGGAAGTAATTGCTTTGTTGCAATTGATACCGGTTTTAGTCGATGTGGATCTATATAATATGAATATTTCTATCGAAGGAATCAAAAAAGCGATTACGCCAAAAACAAAAGCGATTGTACCGGTACATTTGTTTGGTCGTGCCGCCAATATGGAAGCGATTATGGCGATTGCAAAAGAATATAACTTATACGTTATCGAAGATAATGCGCAAGCGATTGGTGCCAATTGTAAATTTTCGGATGGCACTAAAAAGAAAGCGGGAACGATTGGACACGTAGGAGCAACTTCGTTTTTTCCTTCAAAAAATCTTGGGTGTTACGGAGACGGCGGAGCTGTTTTTACCAATGATGATGCTTTGGCGCACAAACTTCGCGGAATTGTAAATCACGGAATGTATGAGCGATACCACCATGATGTAGTAGGCGTAAATTCCCGATTAGACAGTATTCAGGCGGCCGTTTTGAACGCAAAGTTACCTTTATTAGATGAATATGGAAGAGCCAGACAAGATGCAGCCAGGAAATATTCTGCTGCTTTTGAAGGGCATAAAAATATCGTTGCACCAACTATTTGTTCAATTTGTGACTGTCACGTTTTTCATCAGTACACGTTACGAATCATTGATGCTGACAGAAATGGCTTGATGCAGCATTTATTGGAAAAAGGAATTCCTTGTGCTATTTATTACCCAATTCCGTTGCATTTGCAAAAAGCCTACGCTGATTCCCGTTACAATGAAGAAGGTTTTCCGGTAACCAATCAGCTAGTCAGGGAAGTGCTTTCGTTGCCAATGCATACCGAATTAGATGACGAGCAAATTAAATTCATCACGGATTCGGTTTTACAATATTTAAAATAATATTGTTGTAGAGACGCGATTCATCGCGTCTTTTTTATAAACGATTAGATGCAGTTTATTGCGTCTGTACAAAATTAGAAATCATGAAAATAGTAGTCACAGGTGGGTTAGGGTTCATAGGGTCTCACACCGTAGTGGAATTGCAAAACGAAGGGTTTGAAGTTGTCGTTGTAGATAATTTATCGAATACTTCCTTGAGTGTTTTGGACGGAATTCAGAATATTACGGGAAAAGTTCCGGCTTTTGAAAAATTAGATTTGCGCGAAAAAGAAAAAGTGCAGAATTTTTTCAAAAGGCATCCTGATATTTCAGGGGTCATTCATTTTGCAGCTTCAAAAGCAGTGGGCGAAAGTGTTGAGAATCCGTTGTTGTATTATGAAAATAACATCAATACACTGGTATATGTTTTGCAGGAATTACAGCTAAAACCGGAAGCAAATTTCATTTTTAGTTCTTCTTGTACGGTTTATGGTCAGGCCGAAACCATGCCAATTACGGAAAATGCATCTATTCAAACCGCCATGTCTCCTTATGGGAACACGAAACAAATAGGAGAAGAAATCATTACTGATACTGCCAAAGTTACTAATATCAATGCTATATTATTACGCTATTTTAATCCAATTGGGGCGCATCCTTCTACTGAAATTGGAGAATTGCCTATTGGAGTTCCTCAGAATTTAGTGCCGTTTATTACGCAAACCGGTTTTGGATTGCGAAAAGAACTTTCGGTTTATGGTGATGATTACCCTACTCCAGATGGAACGGCAGTACGCGATTACATTCACGTAGTTGATTTGGCGAAAGCCCACGTAATTGCTCTACAGCGCTTATTGAACAAAAAAAATACGGCTAAAGTAGAAACCTTTAATCTGGGAACCGGAACCGGCAGCTCAGTATTAGAGGTTATTCATACTTTTGAAAAAGTAAGTGGTAAAAAATTGCCTTATAAAATTGTAGGTCGCAGAGAAGGAGACATTACCTCAGCTTACGCCAATACAGATAAAGCCAATACTATTTTGGGATGGAAAGCACAATCCACGCTGGAACAAGCTATGGCAAGTGCCTGGAAATGGGAACAGAAGATTAGGAGGTGAAAAAATCACACCCGCTTCATGCCAAAAATCAAAAACCTTCAAAATCATTTGATCTTGAAGGTTTTGATTTTTGGGGTTCTTGCGGAACTGTTTGCGAATCATTTCATCTAGGATTTGAATAAAATGACTCTGAGGAATCCTTTCTGGTTTAATTTGGGAAAAGTAGTTTTGTATTGCTATCTTTTTGTATTAAAGTTGCAAAACTGCCACAAGCGGTAAGAACTAAAAATATAAATTTCTCATGTTAAATTATATGAAAGTCAGGATCTGGACTGTATTTAAAAGCCCAACAGCAATAGTATTAGCTTCGTGTTCGTGTAGCGAAGAGTCAACATCAAGTGAAATAAAAAAGAAGTGAAAAAAGAGGAAGGTGAAGTAGCATGCTGGACTATTTGTCCGGAATGTCAGGGACGTGGCAAAAAAAGTCGTGGGATCAGCAAGAAAGCGCGACTCCGCTATCAACTAGCATTTGATCTATTTGAAAAAACAAAAGACGAAGGAGCGGCTCCAGTGTATCCTAAGGGTCACTTATACTCCTGTTTGAACTGTTACGGATCCGGTTTGGTTCATTCGGATAGTCACCCGGTTGCGGATAAAAAAAACTTCCCACACGTTGCTATTATCGGTGGTGGTATAGGAGGAGTGGCTCTAGCTGTGGCTTGTTTGCACCGCGGGATTCCTTTTACGCTATTTGAACGCGACAGCAACTTCGATGCTCGCTCTCAGGGCTACGGACTTACTTTGCAACAAGGGAGTAAAGCGATCGAGGGATTAGGTATTTTTTCTTTAAAAGAAGGAGTGATTTCAACAAGACATCTGGTTCATACTGCAGAAGGAAAAGTGATTGGGGAATGGGGAGTCAGAAAATGGATACAGTCAGATACGAAAACATCTCCCAAGCGTTCCAATGTACATATTGCACGACAATCGATGCGTTTAGCCTTACTAGAGCAACTCGGCGGGCAGGATGCAGTACAATGGGGGCATCAGTTGGTAGCGTTTGTAGCATGTAAGGATGGTGTTGATTTAAGCTTTCAAATAGACGGGAAAATAAAGAACTACAAAGCAGATCTTGTGGTTGGAGCCGATGGCATTCGTAGTTCGGTACGGACGCTACTGATTGGGGAGGATATTACTCCATTACGTTATCTGGATTGCATTGTTATTTTGGGAATTTGTCCTTTAAGTGCTCTCGAAGATCGTACAAGCCATTTACTAGACTCTGCAACTGTATTTCAAACCGCCAATGGCAATGAGCGGATCTACATCATGCCTTATACGTCAGACTCAGTGATGTGGCAACTTAGCTTCCCAATGCCAGAACAAGAGGCTAAGACATTAAGCGCTCAAGGACCTCAAGCACTCAAGGAAGAAGCGTGTCGTAGAACGCAGTGGCACGATCCCATTCCTCAGATTTTAGCGGCGACCCTGAAAGCACAGATTTCTGGATATCCTGTGTATGATCGAGAATTGCTCCAGTCAGAAATGATGGAGAAATGGGGGGCAGTGACTTTGATTGGTGATGCGGCTCACCCGATGAGCCCCTTCAAAGGACAAGGGGCAAATCAAGCCTTGCTAGATGCACTTTCGCTGGCTCGCGGAATCTCAAAGGGATGTGGTCCTTTATCTCAATGGAGAAAAGTTGGAATAAGGGAAAGTGTGTTAACGAAGTTTGAAGCGGAAATGTTAGAACGCAGTGGGATCAAAGTGCACGATTCAGCTACAGCTGCAGAGTTCTTACATTCTGATATCGTGCTTCAAGAGGGTAATGCGCCCAGAGGACGGAGTCTAAAGAAAGAAGATATTTGATCCGCAACAATTTTAATATTGATCATAAACGAAGTGTTCCGTTAAGTATTAAACATAAAAAAACTCCATTAGAAATAATGGAGTTTTTGTGGGCGATGAGGGGTTCGAACCCCCGACCCCCTCGGTGTAAACGAGGTGCTCTGAACCAGCTGAGCTAATCGCCCTAAACAATTTGGTTACTTTCGTTTCCGTTATTGCGTGTGCAAATATACGCCACTTTTCTAGATTTGCAAGTAAAAACCAAAAAAATTATAAAATTTCTGCTACTACAAAGGTGCTTCCACCAATGTATATAAAATCAGTTGCTCCGGAATTTTTCAGTGCGGCATGATAAGCTTCTGAAACAGAATTGTATATTTCCCCTTTTAGGTCAAAGCTAGCCGATTTTTGTTTTAGAATTAGAACATCCAGCCCACGAGGAATATTGGGTTTGCAGAAATAATAAATTGCTTTTTTAGGAAATAAAGGCAGGATTTCGTTCAAATCTTTGTCATTTACAACTCCCAAAACAATATGTAATGCTTCAAAAGTTTGTTTTTGGATTTGATTCAACACAATTTCCAGTCCATTTTTGTTATGTGCAGTATCGCAAATAACTTTGGGGAATTCTCTTAATTGTTGCCATCTTCCCTGCAGTCCGGTATTTTTCACCACATTCAATAAGCCGGATTTTACATTTTCAGAAGTGATTTTAAATTCGTTCTGATTGTTTAAAACGGTGATGGTTTCTAATACTGTTTTTTTATTGTGCCTTTGATAATCGCCAATTAAATCAGAAGGATAGGTTTCTGAAATTAAATCAACAGCAAAATAGATTTCCGAATTGCATTCTTTTGCTTTAGCCAAAAAAACAGATCGGGTTTCAGGAGTGTATTCTCCTATTATCACGGGAAGGTTGGGTTTGATAATTCCCGCTTTTTCAAAAGCGATTGATTCAAGTGTGTTGCCCAAAAATTGCGTGTGGTCCAATCCTATATTGGTAATCACCGAAACTAATGGAGTGATAATATTGGTAGCGTCTAATCGTCCGCCCATTCCCACTTCTATAACAGCGATGTCTACTTTTTCTTTGGCAAAATAATCGAAGGCTAAACCAACGGTCATTTCAAAAAAACTCATGTCATTGGATTCAAAAAAATGTTTGTGTTCATGGATGAAATTAGTAACAAATTCCTCGGAAATATCCTTTCCACTAATTTTTATACGTTCCCTAAAATCCTTTAAATGTGGGGAAGTGTACAAGCCAACTTTATACCCAGCTTCTTGAAGTATGGATGCCAACATGTGCGAAGTAGAGCCTTTTCCATTAGTTCCCGCAACATGAATGCATTTTATTTTTTCTTGAGGATTGTCAAGATGTGCTGTGAGTAAATGCGCATTGGTTAAATCTTTCTTGTACGCCGAGGCGCCCTGAAGTTGGTACATCGGGAGCTGGTTAAACATCCAATTGGTGGTTTCCTGGTAGTTCATTTTTGTAATAAAATAGTAATTGTTTGAAATATTTTTCGTTTTTTTTAGTTTAATAGTACATCGAAAAGTATCTTTAGTGCAAAATTGAAATAATTTTTAGAATTAATGATTAAAATACAATAATATTATATGTTTAGTTTTATACAATTACAGGCCGACACGATTACCAACGCTGCTTCAAACGTAGTTATTGAAAAAATTGCTTCAAATGCCGAAATATCCACTTTAGGATTCCTTTTAAAAGGGGGCGTGTGGCTTATCCCAATCGGGATTCTATTATTTTACACTTTTTATCTTATTATAGAACGCTATTTGTATATCAATAAAGCATCAAAAATTGATACTCTTTTGATGCGCGATGTACGTGATAATCTTAATTCAGGGAATCTTGATTTAGCTCGATCTATTGCAGAACGAAATAATACGGCTTCAGGAAATATCATAAAAGAAGGAATTCTGGTTATTGGGCGACCAATTATTGAAATTGAATCTAATATGGATCGTGCTGCAGATATCGAAATAGGAGAAATGGAAAAGCAGTTAGGTCACTTAGGCCTTATAGCCGGAATCGCACCTACGTTAGGGTTTGTTGGAACTATTTCTGGAGTAATTAAAATATTTTATAGTATTTCAGTTACTGAAAATATTAGTATCGGTAATATTTCCGGGGGATTGTATGAAAAAATGATCAGTAGTGGTGCGGGCTTAATCGTTGGTATCATTGCCTACAGCGGATATCATATATTAAACGGCAAGATTGATAATTTTGCTTTAAAAATTCAAAAACAAATCCTGGAGTTTGTAAATATTATTCAAAGATCGTAACATGTCTATAAAACGAAAAAGAAGATTTCATGCTGAGGTAGCCACATCGTCATTAAGTGATATTATGTTTTTCCTGTTGTTGTTTTTCTTGATTATATCAACGTTGGCAAATCCTAATGTGATCAAGATGACCTTGCCAAAAGCTCAGGCGAACGAGAAAACAAATAAGCAATACATTAGTTTATCTGTCACTGAGGATAAAAAATTCTACATAGACAAGCAGGCGGTTTCCTTTGAAGAACTCGAAACAACCTTGATGTCTAAGATGAATTTAGAGAAGGATCAAACGGTTATTGTTCGCATTCCATTCAATTTGCAAGTACAAGACTTAGTTGATGTACTGCAAATAGGAGTCAAAAACAATTTGAAGTTTGTGATTGCTACCAGTCCAAAGTAATACCGTCATTTTATTTACAGGATTATTTGGGCGTGACCGCAATAGAAAAAGGGGCTAATCAGCATAGTGTTGATTGGCCCCTTTTTCTATTGCGGTCGGGCTATCCGCAGTACTTCGGTACTTGCTACTATCCCTTACGCAAAGTTGTATCTCTGATGTTACGCAGTTGTCATTACTTTATTCCTCGCAATGATAAAAAGATACGCTTCCTAATTGCTCTAATTCAAATTGAAATTGTAAACAATTTTACCGACTTGTTTTTCCGGGGCATCGCTGCTGGCATCCCATCTCGTGCTCATTGCTGCAATTCGGGCTTGGTCTAATAAACATTTTGCGGTATTCGTGGTTCCTCTAACACCAGCAACGGCATTTACTGTCCGTCCGGATCTGTCTACAGATACTTCAACTACAACTTTGCCTTGTTCATTACACGTATATTTTGGTGCGGGTTTAGAAACAGCTTTTCTGTTTCCTAACGAATATCCCACTCCGCCGCCAGAGCCACTTCCGGTTCCACCCCCGCTTCCGGAACCATAGCCACTGCCAGTTCCTATTCCGCTTCCAGTACCGTTTCCGCCGCCTGTTCCTCCTCCAGAACCACCCGTTCCATAATAACCGTTTGAACTCAGGCTTCCGTTTGCTTTTCCTTTGTTTCCGGCTACTTTGTCATCGCCATCTCCGCCTTTATTGGAGCCTTTCATGAAACTGGATAAAGCATTATTGGTATTGTTAGAAACTTTAGGTTTTACAACTACTGGTTTTGTTGCTTCTTTTATAACTACTGTTGGTTTTTTAGTTTTTTCTTTTGTCGGAATCACAACACTTTCTTCAGTGCTGTTTTCCTGAGATAAAATAGCTTCCTCTGGAGTTGATTTAGCAGGCGTTTGTCTGGTTTGGTTTTTTACCTCCAAAACTTCGCTTTTATAATTCGCACCCGAACCTAAATCGCTGTCGCCAAAATTTACTGTAACGCCACCACCACCGCCGCCACCAGCAAGTTCATCCATGTTTGCAGGAGGCCAGAAACGGATAAAAAATAAAATTAACAACATTGTCGCATACAAAAGAATGGATAGTGCTAACGATTTCTTTTGATCTGATAAAATGGTGAAACTCATTTGTGTTTTAAATTTAAAAAAGTGTATTACTAAAAAACGTTGAAAAGTACTAAAAATTGTTAAGAGTAAAAAGCTACTGCCGGAATATAAATTAGGATTGCTTCGCTTAAAGTCAGAAATGTGAAAAAGGATCAAACAGATTATAAAATCTGATTAATCCCAGTTCCGATAAACATTAAAGAAGAACCCGTTGGGTGTAATTAATAGAAATTTCAATTAATTCTAAATAAAAAAATTGAACCTCATAGAAACATAGAAAAAAAGAGTCATATAGCCCAATTCTTGAGTTCACCTAGCCATGGTTTTTACTAAAAAGTGAAACGCCTTCCATAAAGTAAAAATCTATGTTTCTATGTGGTTAAAAAATTAAACAAATTGAATTACACCCAACGGGTTAAAGAATACGATTGTATTTTAAGTAAGCTGCTTCAATGCTATTTCAAAAGCAGTGGCGCTTATATTTGTTCTACTTGGATTCAAATTATGCGCTTTTTCAATCGCTTTTTTAATAATTTCTGAAGTGTCTTGAAAAATAGCTTCATCCGTCATTTGTACTTTCTTTTCCATGAAATAAGCAAAAACACGAGCCATACCACAATTAGAAATAAAGTCAGGAATCAAACTCACTTTATGATCTACATCTTCCATAATTGGACCGAAAAATATTGCTGTGTCAGCAAAGGGAACATTTGCACCACATGAAATTACTTCAAGCCCATTTGCAATTAAGCTGTCAATTTGAGATTGAGTGACTAATCGCGAGGCGGCACATGGAGTGAATATTTCAGCACCGATTGTCCATATTTTTTGATTGATTTCTTCAAAAGGAATCATGTTTTCGGCCACCAGTTTGTTTCCGTCTTTGGCCAAAAATAAAGCTCTAATTTCTTCAAAAGTGAATCCTTCTTCCTTTATTAATCCACCATCTCTGTCGATAATACCAATTACTTTAGCACCCATTTCGGCTAAGTAAAATGCGGCAGCTGAACCGACATTTCCAAAACCTTGTACGATTGCTTTCTTTCCTTTTACATCGCCACCATAAATCGTGTAATAATTACGAACGGCTTCGGCAACGCCATAACCTGTAATCATATCAGCAATAGTATATTTTCTGGAAACATCTGGTGAGAATTTTGGATTTTCAATCACTTTCACCACACCCTGACGCAATTGTCCAATTCTGTTGATTTTATCTGCTTCTGTCGGTTTGAAGTGACCGTTGAAAACGCCTTCTTGAGGATGCCAAACGCCACATTCTTCCGTCATGGGAATTACTTCATGAATTTCATCCACATTCAAATCGCCACCGGTTCCGTAATAGCTTTTCAATAATGGAGAAACGGCTTTATACCAGCGTTGTAAAACGCCTTTTTTTCTTGGATCATTCGGGTCAAAATTAATTCCAGATTTAGCGCCGCCAATAGCTGGCCCGGAAACCGAAAATTTCACTTCCATGGTTTTTGCCAGAGACAACACTTCATTCATATCCAGCCCTTTTCTCATACGAGTACCGCCACCGGCAGCGCCACCACGTAGCGAATTGATGACTGTCCATCCTTCAGCTTCAGTTTCAGCATCTTTCCAATGGAAAACTATTTCAGGTTCTTTATTTTCGAATTTCTTTAATAAATCTTTCATTTGTTGCGATATATTTAATTTTGGCAAATATAAAAAATAGAATAATGTGAAATCTGTATTTTTAGTTTTATTTTGGAGAATAAATAATTCCCGAACTGTGATCTGATTTTGCACCTGTAACGCTGCTCAATACATTTATTTCGCCTCGTAATTTTAAAACGCCGAGTAATGCAAAAATCAACGCTTCTTTAAATTCCAGAATTTTAGTTGATGGAATAATAATTTTCATTTCCGGTAAATGACATTGAATGCGCTCCATCAGAAAATCATTGTAAGCGCCACCGCCAGTTATGAAAAGGCTTCCTTTTTTATTGGGTAAAGCCACCGCAATTTGCAGCGCCACGTGTTCCGTGAACGTGTGTAATTTGTCTTTTATGGGAATGGAATAGCTTTCTATAATAGGTAAAACGGTTTCTTTCACAAATTCAAAACCCAACGATTTAGGATGTTTCTTTTGGTAAAAATCCAACGCATTTAATTCCTGTACTAAATCTTTGTTGCAAATTCCTGTTTTCGAAATACGGCCTTTGTCATCATAATCTAATCCCAGTTGATTGGCATAAAAATTCAAAACAGTGTTTACCGGTGAAATATCAAAGGCAATTCTTTTGTTGTTTTGTTCAAACGACACATTCGAAAAACCGCCTAAATTCATGCAATACTCGTATTCAGAAAATAAAATGCGGTCGCCAATAGGAACCAAAGGGGCACCTTGACCTCCCAATTGCACATCCTGAATTCTGAAATCACAAACAACCGTTTGGCTAATTAAAGGGGCAATTTCCGGCAAATTTCCAATTTGAAGTGTGAATCCGTTTTGGGGTTGGTGCAAAATAGTATGGCCGTGGGAACAAACGGCATCGAGATTTTTTATTTCATGTTTTTCGATGAAATCAGAAATGATAGCAGCCAGAAGTTGCGTGTAATCTTGGTTTAATTTTTCGAGAGCAGTTTCAGAAAAACCGACAGCTATTTTCAATTTGTTTAACCAATCAATGCTATACGGAACTGTTTCGGATTCCAGGATTTGAAAGTCCCATTCATTGTTTTTGACAGTAAAGACAATATATGCCAAATCTACGCCGTCCAGTGAAGTTCCGGACATGACTCCTATAATTGTATACTTTTCTTTAAACATTGGCTAAATTTACGAAATCGTTTGAAATCTAATATTTAATAATTACTTTTGACGACAAATTTAAGAACATTTAATTTACAATAAAAATATGGATTTTAATCTAACCGAAGAGCATTTAATGATTCAGCAAGCGGCACGCGATTTTGCAAATGCAGAACTGTTAGCCGGAGTTATAGAAAGAGACGAACATTCAAAGTTTCCTACTGAACAGGTGAAAATGATGGCTGATTTGGGTTTCATGGGAATGATGGTGGATCCTAAATATGGTGGATCCGGTTTAGATAGTATTTCGTATGTTTTGGCTATGACCGAAATTTCAAAAGTTGACGCTTCTGCGGCAGTAATTATGTCGGTGAATAATTCATTAGTTTGTGCTGGTCTTGAAAAATATTGCAATGAAGAACAAAAAATGAAATATTTGGTTCCGCTTGCAAAAGGGGAAGTAATTGGAGCATTTTGTTTGTCAGAACCAGAAGCGGGTTCAGATGCCACATCTCAAAAAACAACGGCAATAGATAAAGGGGATCATTATTTGTTGAATGGGACTAAAAACTGGATAACCAATGGTTCTTCAGCGTCAACCTATATTGTAATTGCTCAAACAGATATTGAAAAAGGACATAAAGGAATCAATGCTTTTATCGTAGAGAAAGGTTGGGCGGGTTTTGATATTGGACCTAAAGAAAAGAAAATGGGAATTCGTGGTTCAGATACGCATTCTTTGATGTTCTCTGATGTGAAAGTTCCGAAAGAAAACCGAATTGGAGAAGATGGTTTTGGGTTTAATTTTGCTATGGCAGTTTTAAACGGAGGACGAATAGGGATTGCTTCCCAAGCATTAGGGATTGCAACCGGAGCGTACGAATTAGCATTGAAATATTCTCAAGTGAGAAAATCTTTTGGAAAGGAAATTTTCAAACATCAAGCGATCGCTTTCAAATTAGCGGATATGGCTACTCAAATTATGGCGGCAAAAATGCTAGTTCTAAAAGCAGCTTCTGAAAAAGACGAAGGGAAAGATATTACGCAATCGGGTGCTATGGCTAAGTTATTTGCTTCTCAAACGGCAATGGATACTACAATTGAAGCTATTCAAATTCACGGCGGAAATGGATATGTAGCTGAATATCATGTGGAGCGAATGATGCGGGATGCTAAAATTACTCAAATTTACGAAGGAACTTCTGAAATACAACGAATTGTAATTTCAAGAACATTAGTTTCATAATTATATTGCATACTATTTTACAAACCCTTTCAAGTTATGATTTGAAAGGGTTTTATTTTTCAAATCATTTTTTCAATACATTTACGGAAATTTTTTTTTATGTACGAAGATTTAAAATATTGGTATTTGCGCGATCATAAATTATTCCGGACGTTGAGTTTTGGACAAATCAGGGAATTGTGTATCATCACCGGTTTTAAAAAAGCACAGAAAGGCGAAATTATTTATTTTTCTTCTTCGGATTTGCCAAGAATTTTTCTTCTAAAAAAAGGGAATATAAAAATTGTGGCAGTTGATGAAGACGGCAATGAAACAATTAAGGATATTATTCAAAAAGGAGATTTATTTGGGGAACTGGCTTTGGAAGCCGACAGCCACTCTAATGAATATGCAAAAGTACTTTCGGATGATGTGGCTATCTGTAGTTTTCTAATGTCGGATTTTGAAAATTTATTATTGCAAAATCCAAGTCTGGCGTTGTCTTACACCAAGTTTGTAGGATTAAAGATGAAACGCATTAAGAACAGTTATTCTAATTTGATTTCTAAAGACGCCAGAACCAGATTGTTTCAGTTCCTGAAAGATTGGGCAGAGAAAGAAGGAAAAAAAATAGGTGATAAAGTAGTTATTGAAAATTACCTGACCCAAAATGATATTGCCCAAATTATATGCACTTCGAGGCAAACAACTACACAATTACTGAATGAAATGGAAACGAATGGTACTATTGTTTACAGCAGGAGAGAAATTATTATAACGGACATCAGTGCGTTATAATTAATTTAGTGGAACTGTAACATAGCCGACAAATCAGTTCGAAATAGTACAGTAGTTTTACAACTTAAAAATGTAACACTATGAAAAAAATAATTTGTCTGGCCTTATTTACAATTGGATTATCCGCTTACGCTCAAAATAATTTACCAAAATTAGCCACAGAAATCGCTCCATTGCTTATTGGAGAAAAAATTCCTACTTTTACTTTGAAATCTGTAGAAAATAAGGATGTTAATGTAACGGAATTAATCAGTAAGAAAAGAACGGTTTTAGTTTTTTACCGTGGTGGTTGGTGCCCGTATTGTAATGCTCATTTAGCCGCTTTGGCCGAAGCCGAAAAAGAATTGTTGGATTTAGGATATCAAATTATCGCAATAAGTCCCGATGCTCCAAAAAGCTTGAAAGGTACAGATGATAAAGAAAAGTTAAATTATTTGTTATTGTCAGACAGTGCAGGTGAATTGTCGAAGGCGGTTGGGATTGCTTTTCAAGCACCAGAAAATTATAAAGCCATTCTCAATAAAGATTCTGAAGGAGTAAATAGTTCTTTTTTGCCTGTTCCGGCGGTGTTTATTTTAAATGTAAATGCAGAAATTGAATTTGAGTACATCACTCCAAATTTCAAAAACAGAATTTCAAATGATTTGTTGATAGCCGTTGCAAAATCGTTAAGTAAATAATCATGAAAAAGGTACTGTTTGTTCTAACCGTTTTGTTTGCTTTTTCTGGCTTTGCACAAAACGACAGCAAACGAATGGATCATTTTAATCTTGAAAAAAATGTGGCTATTCAAGGATATGATCCTGTGGCTTATTTCAAACAAGGAAAAGCAGTGAAAGGCAAAAAAGAAATAACAGCATTGCATGAAGGCGTGGTTTATTATTTTTCGATGCCAGTAAATAAAGACTATTTCTTAAAGAATTCTTCAAAATTTGAACCGCAGTACGGAGGTTGGTGTGCTTTTGCGATGGGAGATTCTAATGAAAAAGTGTCTATAAATCCGGAGACTTTCAAAATAAAGAATGGGAAGTTGTATTTGTTTTACAATGCTTTTTTTAATAATACATTGAAAAGCTGGAACAAGAATGAATCTGGATTGATGATGAAGGCCGATGTAAATTGGAATAAAATAGTGAATTAAAAAAATAGAAATCATGAAACTAAGTAAGTCGAAAGTTTAAAAGTCGTAAAGTCAAAAGAATTAACTTTAAGTAAAACAACTTTAAATCAGATTGTTACATAATTTTATCCTGATTTTAAAATACGACATTATACCATGGTTATTACTTATCTCTGTTTTTCTGATTGCTGAGATTTACGACAGCAGTAATTTTAGTCCAAACGCTGTACTTCAAATTTACGGGGAGTGAAGAATCGGTTTCTGTTTTTTCTACTATGGGGTAGAACCTTATGGACGAATTGGCACTGGAATTGCCGAGTTGATTGTGGTAATTTTGATCTTAATACCAAGAACTTTCTTGTTTGACGCTGTATTGGGTTGCGGAATTATGGTTGGTGCGGTTTTTGCCCATCTGTTTGTGCTTAGGCTTGAAGTTAAAAATGATGGTGGGACACTTTTTATTTTGGCTCTAATTGCCTTTCTTTGTTGCGCTACTTTAATTATTAATGACAGAACTAAAGTGATGAATTTGTTGAATTAAAACGTAAATATGCTACTACCTTCTATTAATAATAGTTTAAACGAGCTGATTGATTTGCTGAATCAATTGTCGCAAAAAGAATATTCAAATTCTTGTGAGGAATTAAGTAATGCAACTATTGGGGAGCATACCAGACATATTCTTGAAATGTTTCAGTGCTTAGAAAATCAATATGATTCAGGCATTGTGAATTATGACAAAAGAGAACGAAATGCCCGTATTCAAACGGATACGACTTTTGCTATTGAAAACATCGTCTTGATTCAACAAAATTTAAACAAGAAAAACAAAAATATCGAGTTGTTGCAAGTTATTGATGGAGAGGAAATCCGAATTGAGAGTAATTATTTCAGAGAATTACTGTATAATCTAGAACATTGCATTCACCATCAAGCACTTATAAAAGTAGCTATTTTACAATGTGAAACAGTAATCATTGACCCTAATTTTGGAGTTGCCCGATCTACCATCGAATATAGAAATCAATGTGCACAGTAAGTTTTGTAGCAACGAATGATACAATTATCATTACCTCCAATCGGGATGAAAAAACAGTAAGACCCAGTGCAATACCTCCAAAAAGTTATACCGTAAACGGGAAAAATATTATTTTCCCAAAGGATCCAAAAGCAGGAGGAACGTGGTTTGTGGCTAATGCTGACGGAGTAATTTTGGTGCTTTTAAACGGTGCGGATGAAAAGCATGAAGTACAGCTCCCATATCGAAAAAGCCGTGGCTTGATTGTTTTAGAGATGATCAGTAGCTTATCGCCAAAGGATTTCTGGAGCGAAATTGATTTGGAAAACATTGAACCTTTTACATTAGTTTTATTTCAAAACAACGCTCTTTTTCAATTGCGCTGGAACGGAAAAAAGAAAGAAACAATATCTTTAGACATACGTAAAAACCATATTTGGTCTTCATCAACGTTATATTCATTAGCCATGCGTGAACAGCGTTTGCAGTGGTTTCACACTTTTATGAATGAGAATCCTGAAATTTCCGAATCAAAAATGCACGATTTTCATCGCTACACCGAAGAAGGAAATGATGAAAATGGTTTGGTTATCAATAGAAATGACGAAATGAAAACGTTGAGCATTACACAAGCAGTTATTGAAAAAAATAAAGTTGCTATATTGCATTACGATTTGATTGCGCAACAGGATTTTTCGACCTCATTTATCACCGTTTAATACGTACACATTGACCCGAGTTATGACGAACAGGCGAATCAAACTATTTTTTTATAAAGTTACGCATTGGGAATACTGGCCTTTCCAGATTGTGTATATTCCAATTTATTTTCTTTGGTCCTATTATTCCATCAAGGCAAAATCTATTTTTTTCTTTAATGCGTCTAATCCAACCATAAAAAATGGCGGTTTTATGATGGAGTCCAAAAAACAAATCTACAATTTGATTCCACAACACTATTACCCAAAAACGGAATTAATAAAAGAAGGAACTACTCTTGAAGAAATTTTAAAGACGATTCAAGTATCAAAAATAAAATATCCTTTGATTGCAAAACCAGATATTGGACTGCGAGGCTCCGGAGTCAAAAAAATTAACAATGTTCAAGATTTAAAAGAATATGCTGAAAAAGCAAATTTTGATTATGTAGTGCAGGATTTAATTCCGTTTGACAATGAAGTCGGGATTTTTTATGTGCGTTATCCTCATGAAAAAACCGGTAGAATTACTGGAATTGTTTCTAAAGAATTTCTGATTATTACCGGAACCGGATTCTCTACCGTAGAAGAATTAATCAAAGAAAATCCGCGATACGAACTGCAATTAAAGGTTTTGAAACAAGAATACGGAAAAAAACTACTCGAGATTCTTCCAAAAGGAGAAAAATTGAATCTGGTGCCGTATGGGAATCATGCACGAGGTGCAAAATTCATTGATGGAAGCCATTGGGTCACACCAAAATTGACACAGACTATTAACGAAATGTGTTTGCAAATTCCTGGTTTCTACTTTGGGAGAATGGATGTGATGTACAATACTATTGAAGAATTAGAACAAGGATTGAATTTTTCAGTTGTGGAGCTGAATGGAGCTGCAAGTGAGCCCACCCACATTTATGATCCAAAAAATTCTTTGTTTTTTGCCTGGAAAGAACTTGCGCGTCACATTACCTACATGTACGAAATAAGTGTGGCAAACCATAAAAATGGCACTCCATATTTAGGGCATAAAGAGGGGATGAAAGAATACAGAATGCATCTGAAACAAAGCTATAAAATTGTAAATTTCTAAAATAATGAAGGCATTAAAGAACATTTTTGTTGGTTTTTTAGTGAGTTTTATCGGCTCGATACCCTTGGGTTATTTGAATGTTATTGGTTTCGAAATCTATTCAAAGCTAGGAATGAATAGCTTGGGTTTCTTTTTATTAGGAGTGATTTTCGTAGAGATGGTTGTAATTTATCTCACTTTAATTTTCGCAAAGCAATTAGTAAACAATAAAAAATTAATGAAAATTATTGATTTTTTTGCCGTTCTCTTTCTGTTGATTTTAGGGTATTCTTTTTATGCTAATTCCAGTCAAATAATGGAAGAACAAGGGATTTTAGAGAGTTATGCTATGTGTTCTCCTTTCCTTATTGGTGTATTGTTGAATTGTATCAATTTTCTTCAAGTGCCGTTTTGGACCGGCTGGAATCTCTATTTGATAAATGGGGATTATATTTCCATTGTAAATAAGCTCAAACTGTATTATATTGCAGGAACTTTGGTAGGCACATTTTTTGGGATGTTAAGTTTAGTTTTGATATTAAATACCTTATCTAAAAACACAACCAGTTTTTATCAATATGTAATGCCAGTAGTAATTCCGTCATTTTTTGTGGTTTTGGCTCTTGTTCAAATGGGTAAAGTCTACAAGAAATATTATCTAAATAAAACCCTTTTATAAAATAGAAATCTCAATATCATGAAAAAAGCATTCCTATCTCTTTTTTTAATTTTCTTAGGTTGTCTGTCAACTCAAGTTATTATTGCCCAAACAGCTAGTAAGACGCAAAAAAAAACAGTTGATATTGACTATAAAGTATCAGAAAATGACGTTGCTAAAACATTAAAATATTTAGCTTCGGATGAACTGGAAGGAAGGGAAACCGGAAAAGAAGGAATGGTAAAAGCGGCGGATTATTTAGAGCAGTTTTTTAAAGACAACAATGTAAAACCTTATTTCAAATCGTATCGCGATACATTATCCACTTTTAAGGGACCCGCTTTTAATATCGTCGGTTTTGTTGAAGGGAACGATCCGGTTCTTAAAAATGAATTTATAATGCTAAGCGCACATTACGATCATATTGGCTTGGATAAAAAAGGAGTGAAGGGAGATTTTATAAACAATGGTGCCAATGATGACGCTTCAGGAACAACTGCAGTTGCTGAAATGGCAAAATATTTTAGCATAGCCAAAAACAATAAGCGAAGTATTCTTTTTGTATTTTTTGCAGGAGAAGAAAAAGGGTTATTAGGTTCTAAGCATTTAGCCAAAAAACTGAAAGCGCAAGATTTTAAATTGTATGCTCAATTCAATATTGAAATGATTGGTGTGCCAATGAAAAAAGCGTATCTAGCTTATATTACTGGTTTTGATAAATCCAATATGGCAGGTAAAATCAATGAATATACTGGAAAAAATACGATTGGTTTTCTTCCAAAAGAAGCCGAATATAAATTATTTTACAGATCCGATAACTTCTCTTTTTATGATGTTTTTAAGGTGCCTTGCCAATCAGTGAGTACATTCGATTTTGAAAATTTTGACTTTTATCATCATGTTTCGGATGATTTCAAAGCGATGGATATTCCTCACATGACTTCTTTTATTCAAGAATTATTACCCGCTGTAACGCAAATGGCAAATACGCCAACACAAGAAATCGTATTGCTTAAATAGTTTTAGAAACCGGCTGATTCATATTATACGCTAATATAGAATAGTCATTATTATTGAACTGAAAATCCCCAATAATGGTCCATTTCAGTTTTTCGGTATGCGCTTTCATAGACGGGATATTTATTTTATTGATAAATGTCAAACCCAACGCATATTTTTGTGCAATGTGTATTCTCATGAATTCAAACAATGGTTTGATCAATCCCCTGCCACGGTATTCCTTGTGAATGCAAATGGGTCCGTATTGAAAACTATTTGTTGTGGTGATTTTAAAATCTAAAAAGTGTAATTCAGGAAACAAGGAGCTCATGTAATTGAAAATGGGCCATTGTTGGAAAAACTCCCAACTTCCTGCAAAAATGTAAGCAATGATTTTGTTGTTTTTCTTGGCAATAAATAATTCTGATTTTTGAATAACTTCGGTTAATTGTAGTATTGAAAATGGCGTAGTAACAAATCCAGAAATTTTTTCTTCTTCGGATAAATTTACTACAAGATACAATTCTTGTAATACCAATACTCCATCAATGTCACTCATTTTTGCAGTTTCGAATTGTATGCTTTTGGTCATTTTTCTTAAAATCTGATGTTAATTTTGTTTGGCAAAAATAAGTAAAATTCCTGAAATTTTTAATTTTTATTGTACTAACAATCCTTTGCCTAAAGCCTTACTTTTTTGTCGTTTTTGTTTATTTTTGCTACATGAAAAATATTATCATCACAGGAACGAGTAGAGGAATAGGATTTGAATTGGCATTGCAATTTGCCAATGCGGGACACCAAGTCTTAGCCATATCCAGAAAGATTCCTCAAGCTTTATTGGGCAACAAAAATATTACCTGTCTTTCAGTTGATTTGTCCAATGAATCGGAATTAGTGAAAGTAAGTGATTTCCTTTCTAAGTCTTGGAAACAAATAGATGCAGTCATTCATAACGCTGGAAGTTTATTGTTGAAACATTTCTCAGAAACGACTCAGGAAGATTTCGAAAACATCTATAAGGTCAATGTTTTTGGAGTGGCTAATTTGACTCGAATTTGCCTGCCTTATCTGCAAAAAGGAAGCCATGTAGTAACCATAAGTTCTATGGGTGGGATTCAGGGAAGTTTAAAGTTTGCTGGATTAGCAGCGTATAGTTCAAGTAAAGGAGCCGTGATTACGTTATCAGAGTTATTAGCTGAAGAATATAAAGAACGCGGGATTTCTTTCAATGTTTTGGCTTTGGGTTCCGTGCAAACAGAAATGTTGGCAGAAGCTTTTCCGGGATATCAAGCGCCAATATCAGCGGGCGAAATGGCGAATTATATTTATGATTTTACTTTGACTGGAAATAAATATTTCAATGGTAAAGTGTTGCAAGTTTCTTCTACGAATCCTTAATTTATAACTCACGTCTATTTTGAGCGAAACTCTAGCCAGATTTATTCCAGAGCATGCGGTAAAACCCGTTTTTGAACTTATTGTTGCTAATCAAGTACATCTTAAGATTGTCAACGAGCGTCAGACACGTCATGGTGATTATCGAAAAGGCTTAAACGGAAAGCATGAGATCACGGTAAATTCAAATCTCAATAAATACAAGTTTTTGATTACGTTGATTCATGAAATTTCACATTTGGTTGCGTTTGAAAAATTCGGTAGAAATATTAAACCGCATGGAAACGAGTGGAAATATTCTTTTCAAAGGCTGATGATTCCTTATATTCGACCAGAAATTTTCCCAAATCAATTGTTGCCTTTGTTGGCTAGACATTTCAAAAATCCTACAGCCAGCAGCGATACTGATGCTGCTTTGGCATTAGCTTTAAAACAATTTGATCAGCAAAATGATAAAAATTATGTGTTTGAAATTCCGTACGGTAGTGTTTTTAGAATCCAAAACGGAAAGATATTCAAGAAAATTGCGATCAGAACCAAGCGTTTCGAATGTTTAGAAATGAGTTCTGGAAGAACCTATTTATTCAACCCAAATGCTGAGGTGGAGTTGTTGCCGGGTTGATGAATGTAACTCACTATTTCTTTTATGTCTAGTGTTAATTGGGAATACTCTCAAGGGAATGCTATATTAATAACCTGATTATTAATGCAGCATTCTTTTTTTTGTAAAATCAATTAGTTTTTATGGTAATTTAATGTAAATTTTATCTTATGTTTACATTGTTGCTCCACCTTTACAAAAAAGCTTAAACCATGAAAAATCTACTATTCCTATTTGCAACGTTATTCACAATAAGTAGTTGCAGTAAAGACGATAAAACTCCTGATTGTGGGTGTGATTCGGAAATTAGAACAACAATTCCTGAATCAGCGAACTTGATTGGTAAAATATCATATAAAAAACAACTTGACCAAAACGACAATTATTATAACGATAAATTTTGGATAGGTTATACAGAACAAAATTGCGTTAACTGTGTACACAAAATGATTGTTTGTAACGAAGAGTTTCTAAACCAACAAATACTAAATCTTAAAAGCAATGGTCAAACCTTGAATATAAAATTTTCAGGACACCTGAAAGAAATTTGCGAAAAAACGTTTGATGTTGCTGATGTAACTTATGAAAATATTGTTTTAACAAAAATTGAAGTACAATGAAAAAACTAATACTTATACTAACCTTTCTTTCCTTTAATTTTTCTATAAAAGCTCAAGAAAAAATAAACTATACTGATAAAAGTAAGAAAATAGAATTCGAAATCTCTAAAGATGAATTTTATACGGAATTTTCACCTAACGACACACAGTTACTTGAAAATAAATCTGAAAACGATTTTCAAAAATTGAACAACAACTCTGCAATTGTGAAATTCAAAAATTTAACGGGTGATTTTACTTCAAGAAAAAATCAAATGAAAACTCAGATTTCAATCCAATTTGAGAGAATTGAACCCGTTTTAATTTACAGAGATGGAACTAAGCAAATTGCAAAAGGCGAAGCAAACATCAAACTAAAACCCAACGTAAACATTCAGGATGTTATAAAGGATTTAGATTTTGGTTTTGAACCCAATTCTTTAATAGAAAATCTCTATTTAATTTCCTCAAAATCTTTAAGCACTTACGACTTATTCAAAACTATTGATAAACTTCAAGCAGATAATAGAATTGAATACATAGAACCGAATTTTATCAGATTGCTTGCCCCTCACACTAATGACTCATTATACTCATCACAATGGTCAGTGAATAATCAAGGTTACTATGGAGGTGTTATTGACGCAGATATGGATGTAGAAGAGGCATGGAGCTATACTACTGGCAACGATATAAAAGTTGCCATTATTGACGAAGGTGTTGATTTTAATCATCCTGATTTAATGGCTAATCTATTACTTGGATACGATGCTACAGGTGGAAATTCCAATGGTGGGCCAAATATAACAACTGATGATTCACATGGAACTGCTTGCGCAGGTATTGTAGCAGCTGTAGGAAACAACAATCTTGGCGTTGCAGGAATTGCTTATAATTCAAAAATTCTACCTGTGAGAATTGCATATACAAATGGTTATCCTCTCGGTGATCAGAGAAGAAAATGGATTTCAAGTGACACTTGGATTGCTAATGGTATTAGTTGGGCGGTTCAAAACGGTGCGGATGTGTTAAGTAATTCTTGGGGTGGTGGTAGTCCTTCGACTACTATTACAAACGCAATTAATAATGCGGTTACAAATGGTAGAAATGGTAAAGGTTGTATCGTCTTGTTCTCTTCAGGAAATGAGAATACTGCTGTTAGTTATCCTGCAACATTGCCTAATGTTATTGCAGTTGGTGCTAGTTCTATGTGTGATCAAAGAAAAACACCAACATCTTGCGACGGAGAGACTAGGTGGGGTAGTAATTACGGTACTGGAATTGATGTTATTGCTCCTGGAGTGCAAATTTTACTACCGATATATCAGGTCTCTCGGGATACGGTACGGCCGACTATATCTCGGATTTTAACGGCACTTCTTCAGCATGTCCAAACGTAGCCGGTGTTGTCGCTTTAATTCTTTCTGTTAAACCAAGTTTAACAGGTATTGAAGCACGTCAGATTTTAGAGAGTTCAACAGATAAAATAAATGGATATTCTTATTCTTCAAGTATATCAGGTCAACCAAATGGAACTTGGAACAATGAAGTTGGTTATGGTAGAATTAATGCTTTAAAGGCAGTGTCGAATACTATAAATTTCAGTATAGTAGGTAATTCAAATATATGTGCGTCAACTAGCAATACTTACACTATACAAAACTACATAAATGGATTTAACACAATTTGGACTTCTACATCAAATTTAACACTCACAAATCAAACAAACAACTCAGTAAGTGTTATTGCTAATTCATCTTTCAATAGCGAAGGCACTGTTACAGCAACTTTTCAAAATGGTTTGACGGTAACCAAAACTATTTGGGTGGGTAAACCTAGTCTTCCAACATTTTTAAAAGGACCAACCACAGTCACTACTGGAGCATTGGTAAATTATAGTGGCGGTACTTCTCAAGGG